>JAITAW010000217.1 GCA_031283905.1 Treponema sp.
TCTTGACAATAATCATAGGAGCCGTTGCGGAGGCCGAGCCGCCTAGCGGCGGCGAAGCATATACAGTCCCGTTATCCGTTGTTCTTTTCCGCGTCAATTGGGAATTAAAAGAGTAACAAAACTTTAAGGAGAGATTTATGGTAACCATTATTCTGACGGTTGCCCTTTTGGTAGCCCTTGCGGGTTTGTGCGTTGAAATCGGAGTTGCCTCATGGAACATCATCCGGGCGAACAGATATTGGCGTAAAGGGTCCGCCGCCGAGTATGCCGCGAAACGGGCAAGCGGCAAGCGGCGGGACATGGGAAAGCGCATGGAATTTTTGGATGATTATGTATCAAAAATTTTATGGCTTCTGAGTTTCCTATACAAACGTTATGCCCGGTTTTCCGATTTGGAAGATGAAATCGAGACGGGTTTGAGAGATTTATCCGGGGATACTTCCGTTATGGAAGCGGATGCCGGGTATAAAAATTTGGAAAGAGCGCTAGAAATTATCAAGGCCGCCGTGCCTGAATGGAAGTCGGATCGGAAAAACGTAAGCGGAGAGAACGAAACCAATGCTCCTTCCCGCTTTGATACCGGGGCTGATGAAATTCCCGCCCCGGACGCCGAAACGCTAAATTCCTGATTCGCCGAGTTATCTCCCATCTCTTTGGGATGCCTTGCCTATAGGCGGGGTATCCTGTTTTTTTATGGCACCCAAAATGACACCTAAATTACCGATCATCACAAACCGGGACAAACCGTAGTAAACCAAAACGGGCGAATTCGCTTTTCCCCTCTTGCAAAAAAAGTGTAAACATTTTATTCTTGGTTCATAGCGGTTTGCTATGGTTTACTGTGGTTTAGAGGACGGATTAGATAACGCATAACAGGACTGTTTACGCTTCGCCGCAGTAGCGGCTCGGGCTACGTTCGCCTAGGTCATTTCGCTACGCTCCATTCCCACGGCTCACTACGCCACAGTTTGTCGGCCCTAGTCTTGTTTAGCATTTCCTTATCCGGGCCGCCAAACCATCATAAACAGCCGGAACGATAGATGAAAGTTTTAACTATGGACTTGAAAAAGGACACTAACGCCTCTGAAACGGTCAAAACATCCGTATTTGTATCGCTTTGTGTAGTGTGAACACGCCCTAGAAAAATATACGTAAAAAGGCGGCTTTGATCGCGCCGCCATCGGCAAACGGCGTTTGCTTCCCCTAAAGGTGCCAGACTCACGCCACCAGCGCCTCCAGACTTGCTGTAATAAACTTAAGCAGGCTCGACCGGAACAAGGCATCCTGATTCCCAACGCCGTCAAGATAGGCGTTCCAGAGCTCACCAAAACTGACTGCGTCTTTCCTGTCAAGGGGCAGCCGTTTCCCTATAAGGAGGCTTTCGCTGTTTTTATCCCGCAAAACCTCATCGCCCGCAAACACGATACGCAAGTCAGTGAGCGTATTCTTCTCGCTACGAACCAAAAAAACCGCGCCGCCGGCAACTTCGCCGGTCTCATGGCACTTGAATTTCTTGTATGCGGAATAGTCCCACGGCTCAAGGGGGATGCGGATGCGGGTGAGCAGTTCCTGCTCGTTTAGGGCAAGGGATTCTGAGAAGGAAAAGAAACGGGAAGCCGCGATCCAGCGGGCGGACGAGACGCAACGGAGTTCATAGAGCGTGTCAAGCCCGATGAGAGGCGCGGAAGCATCGAGTCTCCTTGCCTTATAACAGAGATTGCCGCCTATAGTCGCAATGTTGCGGACGTGGGCTCCCGCAATGAGTTCAAGGCAACGGATAAACACCTCAGGCACGGCTTTTCCCAAGCGGAGAATCTCGTTCAATGTAACCATCGCTCCCAGTTCAAGATAGCGCTCCGTGCGGGTAATGCGCCGCAGATCCGCAAGCTTGTCAAGGCACAGAATGTTGCGCGGCAGGCATGGAACTCGCCCTCCCTGACGCCGCATAATTTCGGTGCCGCCGGCAAAAGGCACGGCATCGGGGAATTTGCTCCATGCGGAAAAAAGTTCTCCGAAACCGGCGGGGAAAAACACCTGGTTGTTAAGCGAAACGTCCATAGAGTCTTCTTTGCCGTATATCGGCAGTTGCCGACACCGCGTTTATCAGCGCTTCCGGGTCAGTACACCGGCATTTCAAACCCTGAAATCCAAGCAGGATTTCTTTACGCGAGGGACGAGGGGTTTTCGAAAGCAACATCTCAACCGCCAGAATTTTGCCGGTTTCGCAATACCCGCAAGTTTCCACTCCGGCTTGAGAAAATCCCGTGATGATGTCCTCGTATTCGTTATTTTGCGAGATTTGCGGGAATCCTTCTATGGTGATGACTTCGCTTCCGTGAACGCGGAACGCGGGTATCAGGCACGATTTGACAACTTCTCCGTTAAAAATAATCGAACACGCGCCGCATCTTCCGCAGAGACAGCCGGCTTTCGCTCCCATGAGCGAAAAGTCTCTGCGCAGAATGTCGATAAGCCTGATGTTTGCATCGACACGGATGGCGACATCTTCGCCGTTCAAAATGAAACCTATGGTCACTTTTTGCCTCCTTGGACAGCGGTCCAAATGTCTTCCGCGCACAGCGGGATTT
The DNA here is from genome assembly GCA_031283905.1 of Treponema sp. Taxonomy (GTDB): domain Bacteria; phylum Spirochaetota; class Spirochaetia; order Treponematales; family Breznakiellaceae; genus JAIRKH01. The sequence goes on from JAITAW010000217.1 coordinate 2,589, forward strand.
TTTCAAACACATGATCCAAAGACTGAGAAACAGCCTGCGCGTACGCCGCGGGAATTGTACAAAAAGGAAGTTCTCCTATGCCTTTGGGTTCGCTCGTTTTCTCCGCGCTTTCCAGAAAGCGCACTTCTATAGGCGGTATGTCTATGAGGGAAAGGATGTCGTAGTTGTAAATGAATTCATCGATGATTTTGCCGTCTATGTAAGAAAGTTTTTCCCGCGAAGCCCAGCCGAGCGCATGAATCGCGGATACAACGGCGCTTCTACGGGCGTGTTGTTCCGATAAGATGCGCCCTCCGTCAATACAGAGCCAAATTCCCCGTATTTTTGGGACTGATGCCGCCGGTTCCATTTCAATTTCCACCACGGCGGCGCCCCAGCTTATGGGTGAAAAGGCGTTCTTATCAACTGAGGATGTACGGGCGGGTTGCGTACATTCACTCCACGCATGGACATTCGACGGCTTAACGCTCCGGCTTATGGCAAGCGGCAACGTCGCGTGATGCCGTTTTTTTTTGAGCGCAAGGCAACAACGCGCCGTGAGCCGTGTTATGACCGCAATAGTACGGGAATTACTTGAGGGACCCGAATCGGGCGCGTTGTCGGCGCTTTCGTTGTTCACGGTTACGGAATTTTCGTCTAAAGCCAGTATCTTTGCGGCAAGAAGCCGCACAATCTGCTCCCATGACCCGCCTGACGGCGCCGCAGAGGTACGAATTTCCAACGCGCCGTCTTCTTTAAGGATCGCCTCTACCGTATAGTTCCCTTTATCAGATTCTGAAGCATGAAGAAACCCGCTTCCCTGATACGCCGAGGCTATGCCTATGCCCCGGAACGGTACGGCGTTGCTTTCCCGCCCGCGCTGTCTTAGCAGTTCATAGGACGCCCATTTCCGCTTATAATCGCTCATCGCTTCAACCGTTTCCATGACCGCATCCATGTTTCCTGTGTCTTGAATAGGGACGCCAATGGCGAGGCTCTTGTTCTTTTTTAAAAAGTGCCGTTTGCGCCATTCGGAGGGGTCCATGCGGAACATGTCCGCTATACGGGAAGCTTGGCGTTCCGCGGCAAAAAAGCCTTGAGCTAAACCGAAGCCTGAAAAAGGCCCCTGTACCGGCACATTGGTTTTCGCGCATTTCGCCTTAATTGAAGCAAACGGCGTTTGATAAAACCCCAACACGCCAAGACAAGTGTTATCCAGAATTTCATCGGTAAAAACACCCGCCGCGCCTAAGTCAACGACCACAGATATATCGTTTCCCAAAAGATCGCCCTCCTCATCCAGACTACTGGTTAGCCTGATTTCCGAAGCGTTACGCTTGGGCGAAAAACGAAAATCTTCTTCGCGGGTAAGGCAGAGACGCGCCGACTTGCCGGCAATGAATGCCGCAAGAGCCGCATGGCAGCTTATCAGAGACGGATACCAGAGCTTTCCGTCAAGGTGCATACCGGTATTGTGAAGGACAACCGTAATCATCTCAAACGGGACTTTCAACAGCTTGCCTACAGAACGTTTGACGTGAAACGCCCACTGTGTTGCGGTATGGACGGTGATTTTGCCTTGCGAGTCAATGGCGGCGGCGGCGGCGTGGGGTTCCGCGTACCAATGCTCCTGGATGCCGGTTCTGTACACGCCCTGTACGGTTGTTTTCACTTTATCCGCTTCAAACGGCGCGCCCAAGACGATATTTCTTTCCCCAAGTATAACGCCGTCAAACGCACCGGCATCGCTGTCCGTAGAAAGATTTAAAAATATGGGCGCTTCTTCTTCGCAGATGATTTCGCATTGAGAGGCATATTTCCCTACTTCCACCTCATTCGGGCCCACAAGCAACGCGACCGGCTCTCCCATGTAGGAAACTTTTTCCGCGAGAACCGGTACCGGAAAATCGTCAATTTCGTTTATGCCGGGTATGTCGTCCGCAGTGATAAGTATATAACTGGAAGGCATATTCGGCGGACGGTTTATACTTTTTACCATTCCTTTTGCGACAGGAGAACGAAGGGTAACGGCAAACCAACCGCCCTCCGGATAAGTGTCGGTAACGAATTTTTGCGGCATTTTACCAACGGAACGCCGGATACGCCGTAAACGGTGATGCCGCGCATCCGTTTGCTCCGGTTGCGTCAAAGGCGATCATGCTTAATAGTCTTGCTGATTCGGGATTTCCCGCTCCCTCTGGGAATGCGTTTCCACACACTCACCACAAGAAAGACAAGAATCGCGGAACCCGCCGCCTCAAGCCCGCCATTTGCTACCGCCACCGGAATTATCGCCTCCCACGAGAAAACCCGCAAAATCCCAAACCCGCAGAGAACCAGCGCCGTATTAACGAGGCTTCCTGTTATCGCGGCAACGATTATGGCGGCGGACTCCAACAACGGGTTAACCGCAGCCGGTTTCACCGCCGGCTTCTTCAATTGCCCGCCGATAAGCGCGTAGAACAGCCACGCCGCGGGACCGATCAGAACGCGCGGGACTATCGCTATATAGGGATGGGTGACAAACGCCATGTCTATGGGCGTCGCGGCCATGAGCGCGGATTGGACGACGCTGAAAACACCGAACAAAAGCCCTATAAAAAAACCGGCGAAGGGGCCTTCCAGAATCGCGCCTATAATGACCGGCGTCTGTAGGATGGTGATTGCCGCTCCGAAAGGAAAGACGATAAAACCCAACCCCGTTGTTCCAAGCGCGATAACAAGCGCCGAGAGAACGCCCGTAACCGCTATGCTTTTTACCGTAATAGCCATAGCGTGACACAAGGGACTCGAACCCCCTACCTGCTGCTTAGAAGGCAGCCGCTCTATCCGGATGAGCTAGTGTCACATGGACGAAACCACCGTCAGCTTCGCCTCAATACTAAACCGTCCTGAGATTCGCCCTATAGGACGTCCCACAGACGGGCGTTAAATCTTTCTATAAATAATCATTCTTTGGAAATCTCCGTTTCCGAACAAATTCCACAAGGCTTATGAGACAATCAACAGGATTGTCGAACCCACTAACCGGCGCTACGCGAGCGTTTCTCAATACGTACAGGCTTACGCCCTGCCGCCTCGAAAATGAGTCCGCGTCTGCTTATAAGCGCCTTCATCCTCGCCTTTTGCGCCCCGAAAATAAACTCGCACCTGCTTATAGGTACCTTCGCCCTCGCTCTTTGTTTCAATATCAGCAATATCGTTGAGCGTGGTGTGAATAAGACGGCGGTCAAACGGATTCATGGGTTCAAGCAGAATGGAACTTTTCGTTTCCCGCACCCGATCCGCGACGGTATAGGCGAGGCGCACCAGCGACTCTTCCCTGCGGATGCGGTAGTTCTCACTATCGAGAATCACCCGAATATCTTCCCTGCCGAGCTTGTCTGCGTAAATGTTCACCAAAAGTTGCAAAGCGTCCAAGCTTTTGCCTTTTTTTCCGATTAAAACAGACGAATTCTCCGATTCAATTTTAAGACCTATTTTACGGTCTTCACGAAATTGAACGCTTATCTTTCCCGAATACCCCATTTTCTCAATAAGGGTCTCCAAAAATTCGATCAGCTTTTTTTCAAATTCATTCTGCACGACCGGATCGTTGAAATCAGATTGACGCTTCCTTTCTCTTTCTTTTTCCGCTACGCCGGACGTGGAAGTCTCCGTACCCTGCGCAAGCGCCGGCTGCTCCACGCGCAGAGGGCCGCGCTGCGTGCTCGCCGCCGCCTGATTTGTGTGGATTTTGATTTTTACAAATCCTTTTTTAAACAACCCGCCGCGTTGAGCTTCAACGATTTCAACATCAAATGCGCCTTTTTCAAGTCCCAGTTCCGCCGCGGCCCGATCTATAGCCTCTTTTTCAGTGCGGCCTTCAAATTCATAAACCATATATTTTCTCCCGTGATGCGTTCCCGCCATGCGCCCCAAGCGCGATGGTTTTGGAAAGCATCCTGTATATTAAAACTTTCCTAAAAACGGATCGCTCATCGCTTCCTCTTCTTCTTTGGCGGCAGTTTAAGCGATTCTTCGGCCTGAGTCGCAAGCGCGGCGCGCTGGGGCGCAAGGTACTTATTTATCGCCAACTGCTGAATCAGGGTCAATACGTTGGACATGATCCAATAAATGAGCAAGCCGGACGGCACATCGTACAAAATAAAAAAGAATATTATCGGCATGCCGTACATCATTATTTTCATCTGCGTACCGCCCGCTTGGCCGGGCGTTTGGGTAATCTTGCCGTAGAGAAGCTGGGAAGCCACATAGATAAAGGGCAGAGCGCGAATGGCTGTCCAGCCGAGAAACGGCAGGCTGAAATTATTCGGGAACAAGAACACGGCTTCGGGCAGAGAAAGATCCGGTATCCAGCCCGGAATAAACATAGCTCCACGCAAGTCGAAGTGGGTGTTAAACAGGTTGTACATTGCAAAGAAAATAGGAATCTGAATCAGCATGGGAAGACAGCCCGCCATGGGGTTGTACCCTTCCTTTTTGTAGAATTCCGCCATTTCCTGATTTAGCTTTTGGGGATTGTCTTTGTACTTTGTCTGTAACTCTTTGATTTTCGGAGACAGCGCCTGCATGCGCAGGGTGGACTCGGAACTCTTGCGGGTAAGCGGAAACATGATCACTTTTACCAGCAGGGTGAGAAGAATAATGGCAACGCCATAGTTAGGTATAATTTTGTAAAAGA
>JAITAW010000236.1 GCA_031283905.1 Treponema sp.
GGTGATTTGGGGGAATTTCGATGGTTTGTTCAATGGTCATGGCATGAATATAAAAGATTTTTGCGAAAAGTAAAATAGGGCGCGATTAGCCGCGTATGCCGCACACCGTTTTCGAACCCTACGGCATGGCGCGGACCGCAAGGTAACCGCCTCTGGCGGCGGCGCTGCGGATAAAACCGCCCTGCCCTAAAGAGGCTACCCTTCAGGGCAGGGCGTTGCCGCCCGCGCATTCCGGTAATACCGGGCGCGGAACGTACATTAGTAATCCATGCCGCCCATGCCGCCGCCGCCAACCGGAGCCGCTTCCTTCTTTTCGGGAATGTCCGTGATGGCGCATTCGGTGGTGAGGAGGAGGCCCGCGATGGAGGCCGCGTTCTGTAACGCGGAGCGGGCGACCTTCGCCGGATCAATAATGCCCGCGCCGACCATATCAACCCACTTCATGTTCGCCGCGTCAAAACCGACGCCCGCTTTTGAAGCCTTCGCCTTATCCGCAATGACCGCGCCGTCAACGCCCGCATTTTCCGCAATTTGGCGAATCGGTTCTTCCAGCGCGCGCTTTACGATCTTGAAGCCCACTTTTTCATCATCGGTAAGATCTTTGGCTCCAGCTTTTTCAAGAGCGCGGACAGCCTGAATCAGCGCAAGACCGCCGCCCGGTACAATACCTTCCTCAACGCCCGCGCGAGTCGCGGAGAGCGCGTCTTCCACGCGGTGTTTCTTTTCTTTAAGCTCCACTTCAGTCGCCGCGCCCACACTGATAACGGCTACGCCGCCCGCCAGCTTGGCAAGCCGCTCCTGCAGCTTCTCGCGGTCATAGTCGCTGGTGGTGTCTTCGATCTGCGCCTTGATCTGGGCGATGCGGTCAGTAATATCCTTCTCTTTGCCGCTTCCATTAATGATGGGGGTGTTGTCTTTGTCGACTTTGATGGTCTTCGCCTTACCGAGCTGGCTGATGTCGGTGTTTTCCAGTTTAAGCCCAAGCTCTTCGGTAATGACCTGTCCGCCCGTGAGGATGGCAATGTCTTCAAGCATGGCTTTGCGGCGGTCGCCGAATCCGGGGGCCTTGACCGCGCAGGTGCGTAATGTTCCGCGCAGGCTGTTCAGAACCAGCGTGGAGAGCGCCTCGCCGTCAACATCTTCCGCGATGATGAGAAGCGGTTTGTTGCTCTGGGCTATCTTCTCAAGCAAGGGAAGAATATCCTTCATGGTGGAGATCTTCTTATCGTGGATAAGGATATAAGCGTCTTCGTAGACGCTGGTCATGGTGTCCCGGTCCGTAACAAAGTACGCGGAAATATACCCGCGATCAAACTGCATACCTTCCACAAAGTCGATGGACGTGTTCATGGTCTTGGATTCCTCAACCGTGATAACGCCGTCTTTGCCGACTTTCGCCATAGCGTCCGCAATGGTGTTACCGATTTCCATATCGTTATTCGCGGAAACAGACGCGACATGGGAAATCTCTTCCTTGTCTTTGATTTCTTTGGAGCTCTTCTTGATCTCTTCAACCGCGATTTCGACCGCTTTGTCAATGCCGCGTTTCAGCTCGATAGGAGTCATGCCCGCGGCAACCGCCTTGAGCCCTTCTTTCACCAGGGAATAGGCAAGCACCGTAGCGGTGGTAGTACCATCTCCGGCAAGGTCATTAGTCTTGGTCGCCACTTCTTTGAGAAGCTGCGCCCCCATGTTTTCATACGGATCCACAAGTTCAATTTCCTTTGCAACGGAAACGCCATCTTTGGTGATGGTCGGCGCACCGAACTTTTTGTCCAAAAGAACGGTCCGCCCTTTTGGACCAAGGGTTACCTTGACAGCCCTGGAAATCTGCTCAACACCATCAAGCAGTTTACGCCGCGCTTCTTCGTTGAACATCAACTGTTTTGCCATATCTTTCTCCTTCTTAATTAACGGCTTTTTACAAACCGTTTTACACCCGGATCTGCCGGCAGATCGCCTGCATAATTACCGGTTTGAATGAAATATAATACCTCCGTTACCCACAGTAACTTGCATGAACCCTCATTAAGAGGGTTTCTATGAGGTTTTCATATATAAAATACTAAAAAGCGCGCACAATGGCAAGAAGAAAATTTGCGATTATCCAATGATATCGGCCCTCCGCCGTAGGCGGTTCTCTTGCGTCATGCAACGCGCCCGCCCGCCGCCGCGCCGCCTGCCACGCTTTCGCTTCGCCTTTCGGCTTCCTTACACTTACATTGTCCCCGATTGCACTATGACGCGGTAAATATCACTGCCTGTGATACGGACGTGTTCCTGATTCGTTCGCGCTTGTTATTCCCCGCCGCTTAACGGCGGGACGTCACCGGACGCAAGGTAAAAATACCGTCGGCTGAGACTGCGGCGTAAGAGGTGTGAACTTTTCATTGGAGAATTTACAGCGGTATGTTGAAAAAAATGATGTATCGCTTGCTAAAATTGCGCCCATTCACTCCCCTAATCGCCTTTACGGAGACATCATGATCCATTAGTATTAATTATTTTGCATGGACCCGAATTCTTCCGCGCCTTTTGCGAGACGATATCTAAGCGGCGAAAACCGGCGGACGCCATATTGGTCAATCTCCACGATGCCGGGCAATGCCGTTCTATTGCAAAACAGCCCCGTATATACTATACTTTCCACATGTCAAATCTATCTGTAAAAGAACGTCTCGCGATAGCGCCGCAGGAAATGCCGGTGCGGGAACCTACTATACGCGCTAAAAATATGGGGGAAGTCGCGCTGGGCTACACTGAGGAACAAGCGAAGACCGAAGCCGAGCGCTGCCTCTCCTGCAAAACCGCGCCGTGTGTGCGAGGGTGTCCGGTGGGGGTGCAAATACCCCGTTTCATCGCGGAAATCCAGAAAGGCGATTTCAAAGCCGCCGTTGATATTATAAAGGAAACAAACCTGTTGCCTGCGGTATGCGGACGGGTCTGCCCTCAGGAAAAGCAGTGCCAGCTTGAATGTACGGTTGGGAAAAACTTAAAAAGCGTGGAAAAAGCTGTGGCAATCGGCAGGCTGGAGCGGTTTGCCGCCGATTGGGAGCGGGAAAACGGCAGAGAGACGGCCCCCGCGAAAGCCGCACCGACGGGCAAACGAATCGCCGTCATCGGATCGGGTCCTGCCGGACTTGCCGCCGCTGCGGATCTCGCGCGTTCAGGGCATGAAGTAACCATATTCGAGGCGCTTCATAAGGCGGGCGGCGTCATGGTGTACGGCATA
>JAITAW010000020.1 GCA_031283905.1 Treponema sp.
ACGAAAGCGTAGGTACCGGCGGGAAGAGGGCAATGCTTTTTCAGCAGATCGCGGCCTGTTTCCAGAACACTGATAATAGTAAGCCATATTCCCAGCGATCTCTCGTCAAAAGAAGCGGTAATACACCGATCTTTGATAAGAACGGTTCCATTTGCCGCCTCAAACGCTTTGACGAGTCCGCTTTCCATGTTTGTGAGGCGGTCCTGCCGCGTTCTTTGCAACTGTGTCCTAAACCGTAAAAAAAACAAGATCCGGATCACTTCTTTCAAATTTCCTTGTAAAGATAATAACGTAAACAGGGTGTTTCTGCAATAGCGAAAAAAATTCATAATGCCCCTAGTCCGGCGCTTCTGTCTTCACTATACTGTAACGCATGAAACTCCACATCTTCTTTGTATGGCCGGTTTTACCCGCGCTGGCGGCGTTTGTTTTGCTTTTCATCGCCTTGCTGTGCTTTTCAGGCTGTTACACCCTGAAACAAGGTTTTATCCTGCTGGGCTATCTTTCAAAAGCGGTTCCATTGAAAAAGTTGACCGCGGATTTCGAAGAACGCCGTTTTGCAGAGCGAGTGGAGGACATCCGCCGCTTTTCCAAAGAGGAACTGGGACTGAAACAGAACAAAAACTATACAACCTATGTCTCCATTGACCGCGACTACCTTGCGGCGGTGGTGTCCGCGGCTCGGCCGGACGCCTTCATTCCGTATGACTGGCATTTTCCCCTGGTGGGCGCCGTTCCTTATAAAGGCTTTTTCAACACGGAAGACGCGCGCGCGGAAGCGGAAAAACTCAAGAAAAAAGGGCTGGACGTGTGGATACGGGGGGTGGACGCCTTCAGCACTCTGGGCTGGTTCAAAGACCCCCTCTATTCGTACATGAAAAACTATCCAACGTACCATCTTGCCGATCTCCTAATCCATGAGCAACTGCACGCCACCGTGTACCTCGCCGGACAGTCCCAATTTAACGAGGAATTGGCTGAGTTTGTCGGCGGCGAAGGAGCGCGGCTCTATATGGAAAAGACCTTCGGCAACGGCTCACCGGAATACCGCGCCATGCTTGACGACAAAGCGGACAGCGCGGCTTTTGTCGCTTTTATCCGCGGACTCACGGCCGAACTGGAAGCGCTCTACCGTGGCGCGCTTCCCCGCGAGGAAAAACTGCGGGAAAAAGAGCGCGTTATAGCCCGCGCCCAAGAATGGTTTGCCGCGGAGTACGAACAGCGGTTTCGGGGAGAAAATTACCGGTTTTTCTCATCCATGACCATAAACAACGCCTATCTGGAACTATACCGCCTCTATTATTCCGGGGAAGATTATCTTGCGACCCTTTACGAACGCTCCGGCAAAGATCTCCGGCGGCTTATTGCGGCGGCGGCATCCATCAAGCGCGTAGGCAAAAACGGTGATCCCCGAACGGCGCTTGAAACCGCGTTGTTCGGGGCGGAAGCGGACGCCGCCGGCAGCCGTTAAGCGGACGGTCTAGCCGTGCGAATACACATCCAGCTCGCCCGTCAAAAAGGCTTCAACTTCGCCGGTTTCATTCCTCAAAAGCAAGAGGGCTCCGTCTTCGCCGACACCGAGGAGGGTTCCTTCAACCGCCTCACCCGAACCGCTTCCGCCCGCGATAAAGCGTACCTGCGCATCCTTCAAGTAAAGCCGCGCGGAAAGCCGTTCTCTCCAGGAATCATCCGTGCGCCGCGCTTCACGGTACAAATAAAAAAGAAGCTTTTCAAGCAGTTGAAACCGGTCATCGCTTTCCAACGTTACGCCGCAGGCAAGAGAGACGCTGGTCGCCTTTTCCCGCAAGCCCTCCGGAAATTGGGTTTGCGCCATATTCACCCCAATACCGATGAACACGGTCTTGCCGTCGCTTTCGCTGAGGATGCCCGCAACTTTTTTCGCCCCGGACGTACAGGCGGACGCGGATGTCGCGGCGTTCGCCCCGTCGCCTGCCGCGCGTGGGCAAAGCATAACGTCGTTAGGCCATTTCACCAACGCTGCGGGCCGGGCGCCGCGCGGCAAGTCCGCAATAAAGTCTTCTACGGCGGACGCAACGGCTAGTCCCGCTTTCAGAGAAAGCGGTTGAGGAATATCTTGAAACCCGTTGTACCGTAGCAAAATCGTACAATACAAGTTGCCGGACGCGGAGCGCCACACTCTTTCCGGCGTCCTCCCCCTGCCCGCGTTCTGGCTGCCGGCCACGATCACGGTTCCGTGCGGGAAGCCATGCGCCGCAAGTTCGCGGGATACGTCCATGGTGCTGGAAACCGCTTCCACGTGGAAGACGGCCGCATTATTAAAAGGGTTTTTTATGGCAATCGTGTCCATCACGCATACTCCATGTTCTCTGCTCTCTATTTTTTCCGTCCAAGAGACTTGATGTGATTATACAGTATGGTCTACAATATATGCAAATACAGTGGGCTTTTTAAGCCGCTTTATAAAGGAAAAACAATGAAGGCTTTTATTGCAAGCGTCCCGCTTTTTATCGTGTCTGTCGCCGCTATTTCTGCTCAAAATTTCCCTGTCGCCGGAAACTGGAAGTTGCAAATAATTGGGATGCCGGAAGAATTTCCCGTTATGATCAACGGTACGACCTGGACGTTTAAAGTAAACGGCGCTGAGACGCCGCAAATTGTCGCTATTGACAATAATGAAAGAACGGTACGCATCCCCCTGCTGTCCGGACTCGCAGACTATTACTTTTTTGAAATAAAAAACGGGTATGTCGATTTAAAAGTCGGCGGGAAATTTAATATGCCCGTATTTGACGCCATGCGCGGCGGCATGACAGAGCTGGAAGGCATCAATGATGTAACCGATGCTTTTATTGAAAAAATAACGGCGGAAATCGAAGCGGCTTTTTATAAGGTTCCAATAATGCGTTTATATCAAAGCGCTGAAACAGCCGGTATGGTCGGGATTGACGGCATGAAAGGCTTTTGAAAAATTCTTT
>JAITAW010000038.1 GCA_031283905.1 Treponema sp.
CGAGGTCGGTACCGGTTCCAAAGAAATGCGGAAGGGCAATGAAGCCATGCTGAAGGAAATCGGCTCCCTGCAAACTCAGGCGCGGGAAATAGCCGGCAGCGTTTCCCAAATGGCCGAGGGCGTCCAAACCGTTGGCGCGGGCGCACGGGAGATTTCCCAACTGGCTCTGACCAATCAAGGGGCGATTAACTCAATTTCTCAAATCGTAAAGAGTTTTGAGATTTGAAAACCGGGAGGCGGCCGTCAAAAGGTAAAAAGCGGGGAAACGCCCTTGTTTCCGTAGCGACCGCTCCCCTTTTCTGCATGTGATGGATTTCCGCCGCCTTATGAGCGTTGGGCGGCCTCATGCCCTCCATCGTCTGTAGCGCATTCTTTTCGTCGGTGTTATAGGGTGTATACGGCATATACGGCCGTTGTTTCCAGACTGATTGGTTTTACAACCTCATTCTACCGTGTTTACTATGCCGTTCCTATGCCTTCTTATTTTCGCGCCTCAATTCCGTTTCGCCGCCGCTCTTGTCAGTCTGTCGTTGATCGCAACGCCAAGCCCAATATCCGGCGATTTTTGCGCGTGTATGGCGGACGGTTTGATGTTGTCAATGATGTACAGCGTATCAAACAGATTCGCCGCGGCTTCGAGGGTTTTGTCCGCCGTTCCCTTATCCGCGTCATGCGTGAGCGTGAATATGCGTTCATCGCCGCCCGCATTCCGCGCATTCCGCATGGACCATGCGCCGCGTGTTTCTTCATCAAAAAAAAGGTACGCTTCACCGGGACAAAAGGGGAGGTGCGACATAGCGCCGGCATCGTGCAGAAAGAGCGGCGCTTTCGGCGCGTAATGGCTCGCAAGCTGCCCCGGCGAATGAAGCGCCGCCTGCGGAGCGTCCCGCGTTGGCGGAAACCCCATTTCCACATGGCCGATAACCGCCTCAATCGCCTCGCGGGACGTGCCGCCCGGTCGTAAAATACGCGCCGGATCTTCCGTAAGGTCAAGCACCGTTGACTCAACGCCTATGCCCGCGCGTCCGCCGTCAATGATGAAATCAACCCGTTCGCCCAACTGTTCTTGTACGTGGCCGGCTTTTGTCGGACTTAAATAACCGAATGGATTTGCGCTTGGCGCCGCGATGACGCCGGTTGAATAGCGGATAAGCTTTTGAGCTACGGGGTGAGATGGAAAACGCACCGCAACCGTCGGCAAACCGCTTGTCGCCAAATCGGGGACGGACGGTTGTTTCGGCAGCGCCAGCGTAAGAGGACCGGGCCACAGTTCCCGGCATAGTACATCGAGTTTCGCCCGCAAAGAGGGGGAGAGGCTTCTGATATCAGCCGCCATGTCCAGCGTGGACAAATCGGCGATATGTACGATGAGCGGATCAAAACGCGGCCTCCGCTTTGCCTCAAAGATTCGCGCCAGAGCGGAAACGTTAAAAGCGTCGCCGCCCAGTCCATACACGGTCTCCGTGGGAAAAGCCGCCAGCCGCCCAGCCTTGATCGCTTCGGCGGCAATGCGGATATCTTCATCGCCACTTGTAAGCATTCGCATTTTTACAGCCACTTCCTTCGCTTGAAAAAGATCAGCATCCCTATGGCAATGGCGGCCATCACCCCCCACACAACAAAATATGCGTAACGCCAGTCGAGTTCGGGCATAAACCTGAAATTCATACCGTAAACGCCGGCGATAAACGTCAACGGAATAAAGATAGTTGAAATAATGGTAAGCACTTTCATTACCTTGTTCATACGGGTTGATATGGTGGCGAGGTTGATTTCCATGATGCCCGCAAGGAGTTCGCGGCAGTTCTCCACCGTTTCGGCGGCTTGCATTACATTGTCGTGCAGATCTTTGAGAAACGGTCTCAGTTCCGAGTTTATGAGCGGCGATTCTAGATGCATAAGCGCCATAAGGCTTTCACGCAAGGGCGACACCACTCGTTTTATGCGAATAAGGGTTTGTTTCACCTTTTGAAAATCGGGCATGAGCGATTCATCGGTTTCATCAAGCGCCCGCTCTTCAAACTCATCGATAGCGCCGGTTAAATCGTCTAAAATCAGGTAATACTCGTCAATAATGGAATCCATGATCGCGTACGCAAGGTAATCCGCGCCTGACCTGCGGATCTTGCCGGCGTTGCCCAAGATGCGTCGCCGTATCGGATCAAACGAATCGCCCGGCAACTCCTGAAAGGTGATCACCGTATCTTCCATAAGAACGATGCTTATCTGCTCAAGCCTGTTTTCCTCGCCGCCCGAGCGGTTCACCGCTTTAAATGTGATAAAGAGATACCGTTCAAAATCCTCAACTTTGGGTCTCTGCCCGGCATCCCGAATATCTTCCACCGTAAGCGGATGAATACGGTAAATCTCCGCCAGTTTGTTGATGGCTGCCGCATCTTCAAGCCCGTCGACATTGATCCAAGTAACCCCCGAGCCGCACAGCGGCACCTCTTGCGTATCGCTGGCGTTACGCGCCGCGTTCTGTGAATCGTCTTGCGTGTCGTAAGAGGACGCACTCTGCGCGGCGCTCTGCGTACGAGGCAACAGTTCTTCGATGGTTTCGATGTTTCTTTGCCATGCGCCAGCAGAATTATACTCAATAATAGAAAAACGCATTCCCACCC
>JAITAW010000043.1 GCA_031283905.1 Treponema sp.
ATAAGAGTAAGAAGGAACCGAAGAAACCGTATACGATAAAAGAAGCGGTAGATTATCCGGGATGGTTGGGAGGGCCGAAACGGGCGCCCGGTGACGGGCCTCCCGGAGTCAAAACGATAAGGAACATCGATGAAGTTATATATACTGCTGGCTTACCGGGAGTACCTCGCATGATTCTGTGGGTCAAGTTTAGCGCTCTGCCGCGGGGATTCTTTATTCTTCCGTCTTTATTGTTATATTCCCGAAAATCGCCCTCCCGGTTTATACAATTCCGGCAGTCTGTCGCCATCTTTATTTATTTCATCCGATACAAATACCCCGCCAAACTCGGCGCTATTATTTCAGTCAATCCAAACACGGAATTCACATTCAATATTGTCCTTTCTTCGGATAAATTATCCACTATTATTTTGTTTACTCAAAATACACTTATAAACTTTCCGCCATTTCCGTTGTTTATTAGTTTTAAATTTAATTATCTCCATGAAAGTATTGATAAATGTTTCCCCTTTATTTCATGTATCATTATTTCATTGTTTTGTATTACCGTCAATTCAGTATCATTTGCGGCATTATTTTTTTGTATTATTTTTTCAAAAGTGCAAATTTGCGGATTTCCCCCTTTCGCCGAATACGCCTAGGGATGGCGGGACCCGGAAGCCATGCCGCCGTTTGCCTGTTCCCTGCGCTGGAAACCCGCCGGTTCCTGGGCGTGTTCACACGACGCAAAGAAATGGGCGGGCCTTTGTTGTCTGGCAAGGTAAAAACCGCCCGATGGCGGACTCCTAGCGTCCGGCAAGGTAAAAAGCACTTGATATAAAGCGTGTTGTCATTTATTATATAAAAATGAAAAATTGCTGTACAATAGCGGCGTTGCGTCTGTTTCTTGCCATTTTTATGGTACAGGCGCAGGAGGCGGCGCTTCCCTCCGCGGAGAATCCGGCGGATCTGGTTGGGCTGACGCTGGAAGAGCTTCATTCCAAATTCGGGCTTCCGCAAAAAGTATATGCCGTCCGGGGGCGGGAGGCGTGGCAGGACGACGTGGTCTTTGTGTATCCCGCCATTGACTGTTATATATTCGAGGATCATGTGTGGCAGGTCGGAGTACAGGCGGCGTACGGCGTAAAAACAGGAGACGGGCGCGCGCATATAAAAGAGATTTTAGGGGAAAAGACCTATGATTTTGACGGCGGGCTGCTTCTCAAACTGCCTTCCGGATCATGGGAAATGATGATGAGAGTCAACTTTGACGCCTATGGAAAGGCGGCGGCCATTTTTATTTACCGGTCGGATATGTGAGTGTGGTATGGCGAAAATCTGTCTTTGTTTAACCGGCAAAACGCTGGAACGGGATTTGCAGATACTAAAGAAATACCGGCGCTACATCGACATGGCGGAACTGCGGGTGGATTATCTTACGCCGGACGAGCGGTTCTTTATCAGAAAGTTCCCTGAAATGGCCGGGCTGCCTTCGATTCTAACCATACGCCGCGATATAGACGGCGGCATGTTTTCGGAAGGCGAATGGTCAAGAATCAGCTTGCTTTCGAGAGGCCTGGCTTTCGCCGAAGCGGATCGCAGGCGTAATTTCGCCTATATAGATATTGAAGAAGACGTGAACATACCGGGAATTGAGGAAGCGGCCCGCACCTTTGGGACGCGAATCATTCGCTCGTATCACAACATAAACGGTTCGGACGCAGATCTTGCGGGGAAAATCCGGCGTATGCGGCGCATTGGAGATGAAATCGTCAAACTTGCTGTAACTCCTCATTCGCTGGAAGAGGTTCACGCCGTTATGAGAGCCGCGAAGGAAACAATGGATATAGAAAAAATACTCATCTGCATGGGCGATTTTGGGCTTTGCTCCCGTATCCTGGCGGACAAATTCGGGTCTCAGATAACGTTTACTTCCGTAAAAGGCGAATATGGTATGCCGAAAGCCGCGCCCGGGCAGATCGATCCCGTAACGCTGACAGACGTTTACCGTTTCAAAACCATTGATGACAAAACCCGCATCTTCGGCATTACGGGGTACCCGATCAAGGCGACATTTAGCCCGGCTTTTTTTAATACCGTTTTCAACCTTGAAAAAACCAATGCGGTGTATTTGGCTTTTCCTTCGGCTTCCGCGCTATCGTTTATACGTTTTGCGCAAGATCTGGGGCTTTCGGGCGCTTCGGTGACCATTCCCCATAAAGAGGCGATAGTCTCCTTTTTGGCGGAAAAGTCTCCGGACGTGCGCTCAGTCGGCGCATGCAACACCATCGTGCGTAATGAAGACGACTCTTGGAAGGGATTCAACACCGATATGCGGGGTTTCTCTGATTCCCTGTTGCATTTTATCGGGAAAAAGAATTTCAGCGGCAAGAAAATCAGCATCATCGGAGCCGGAGGCGTGGCGCGCGCCATTGCATCGGAAATCTTTCATTTAAAAGGCAATGCGCTTGTCCTGAACAGAACGCCTTTACGGGCGCGGGATTTGGCCGAATCTTTTGGCTTTCGATGGGGCGGGCTTGACACTACCAGCATTGCGCTTATCGACAAATACAAAGATATCATCATTCAGACAACCTCTGTAGGTATGGAGCCTGACACCGGCGCGGATCCGCTTGAGCTCTACAAATTTTCAGGGAAAGAGGTCGTCATGGACGTGATCTACAAGCCGGCGGAGACGGCGTTGCTCAGACGGGCTTCCCATGCGGGTTGCCGCACCCTGAATGGGTACGATATGTTTATCAGGCAGGCGCAAGCCCAGTACAAACTTTTTATGGGCAAAGAATTTCCGGCGGATTTAATGTCCAAGATTGAATTATAGGAGGTTCGTTATGGATCAAAAGACCATGAAGGAAAACGCGGGAAAAGCCGCTGTTGACGCTCTTGTACGGAGCGGCATGAAACTGGGGCTCGGTACCGGTTCCACCGCGATAACTGCGGTGCGGTATATAGGCAGTCTCATGGAACGAGGCGTGTTGAAAGACATCAAGGCTATAGCCACGAGTTTTCAGACCGAGCTTGAGTGTGAAAAATGGCGTATCCCCTTGTATTCGCTGAATTCTTCCGAAATAAACGGTGATCTCGATCTCACCATTGACGGCGCGGATCAGATCGACCGCGAGCATTTTTGCGTAAAGGGCGGCGGCGGCGCCCTGCTTCTTGAGAAAGTCGCGGCTTACGCATCGAAAGCCTATGCCATTGCGCTTGACGAGACAAAGGTCGTTGACATGCTGGGCGTAACCTTTCCGGTGGCGGTTGAAGTTCTTCCGGAAGCGCGGGTGTTTGTGTGCGCGGAACTTGCCAAACTGGGTGCGGAATGTATTCTGCGCGAGGCGGCGCGGAAAGTAGGCCCCGTTGTCACGGATAACGGCAACTTTCTTGTGGATATTACCTTTCAAAACGCATCCGGGCGCATTTACCCCGCGCTTTTGGAGGAGCAGATAAATCACATACCTGGGGTCATTGAGAACGGCTTTTTCACCAAAAAGGGGCCTCATGTATTTGTCGCGCGGGCGGACGGCGCTGTGGATGTGTGGGATTAGAAGGTTTTTATGGTGGACAAACATATCAATTTTATTGAACTGGAAAAAGCCTGTGCAAAGCCGGGCTGCCCGCTCTGTACCATAATCAGCGAAAGGGCGGAGCGTTACATTGACGGTATGCTCTTTGAACATGTTTCCGACAGGGTGTTCAGGAAAGAATTTCGGGAGGCCGGCGGGTTCTGTTCCTTTCATTCGCAAAAACTCGATTCATTCCGCGACGGACTGGCTGTTGCGATCCTGAGCCGCGACATCCTTGAAGACCGAATCGCCGTTCTAAATAAGCGACATCTGCGGAAACCGTGGAAACCTAAGGGAACATGTCCGGTATGCGTTGAGCGCGAACGCATTGAGAAAGAATATCTCACCTTTTTGATTCAGGCGGACGGCGGAGAAAACGGGAACGCGGTGCGAGAATTTTTTACCGCTTCAGAAGGCTTTTGCGTTCCTCATTATGCAAAACTGCTTGAAATTCCAAAACTTACCCCCACATGGATTGTCAAATTCCATGAAAATAAGTTTGAAGAGCTTATGCGGAGAACCAGCCAATTCATCGAACTGTCCACATATGGGAGGGGCGCCGAATTTGCGCAACTTTCAGAAAAAGACAAGCTGGTGTGGAAAGAAATCGCGAGGAATTTACGGGGCGGCGATTGAAAATTGTTTGTCTGTTAGTGTCCGCCCTGATTCTTTCCGGCTGCGTAAAGGCGGAGCCGACGGTTT
>JAITAW010000072.1 GCA_031283905.1 Treponema sp.
TACCGGATATTTTTTCATTCAAGCCATGGAAAAGCATAAAGGAACCAGCATCATTCTCTCGCAAACGCGATAAATTTTTTGATTGAAATATTAAGCACTGACAATAATATAAAACAGCAGATTAAAAATCAGTTGGATCAATATGTATTTGAAGGTATTAAATTTCAACAATTGCATAATAATTTACGTTATCCGTTTTATAATCATATTCAATTATTATTCAATAATTGAATATGATTATAATGACTGTTTATTTATTGAAAACAAAAACAAAGTGTTAAAAAAATGGCTGTCTGATCTTAACAGGAAATTGTAATAGTTGGATGTACAGGGGAATTTTGTGTAAATGGCCAAAGCCTGGTAGTAAAAAATTTTGAATTCATACAAGCCTCCGACAAATCATTTATTAAGCATGCTACATATAATCCATTGTTTTTACAACTTTTGAACAATTCCCGGTTCCAGAAAAGTAAAACACAATATTTTTTATAACAAACTCTTTATATTGTATACACTGTGGTATATTTCAACTTGCACATAGAGTGGTTTTGCGGCACAAAACGCAAAAACCTACACGCGCGCGGCAGACTGCCAGATTAAGCGTGTATCTATGCGTCCTCATTAAACAGCGCTTTGAAAGTATCTTCCGCATTCTCAATAAACGCGACGAGCAGCGCGGAGTGTATGTCCTTGTCAAGGTCTTCCCAGTCTTCCTTGTTGCCGGTTGGAATAAGCGCCATGTCCATACCGTTCCGTATTGCGGCAAGGAGCTTCTCTTTAAGCCCGCCTATGGGAAGCACACGTCCTGTGAGCGTAAGCTCTCCGGTCATGGCGACACGCGACTTGGGCGGAACCTGGCACAGGCTTGAAAGCAGTGAAGATGCAAGCGCGATGCCCGCCGAAGGTCCGTCTTTAGGAATAGCGCCCTCCGGCACATGGATATGAAAATCAGTTTTAGCTATGTTTTGCTTAAATTTGTATTTCGATTGTACACTTCTAATATAAGAAAGGGCTATGCGTCCGCTCTCCTTCATCACGTCGCCCACATTGCCCGTAATAATAAGTTCGCCGGAACCCGGGAAACAGACGGTCTCGACCGGCAACATAGCGCCGCCTGTTTCCGTCCATGCGAGCCCGTAGGAGACGCCGATACGCGCCTCTTTAAACACCACATCATCCTTGTATTTCCGGCGGTTGAGCAGTTTTTCCAAATCCGCTATCTTTACCATTCTTCTGAATTCGGAGAGATATTTTCTTTTTGTAGCGCCAAAGGACGCGCCGTTGTCAGGACTGGACCCGATGCTGGCGCCAAGCGCCGGACCGCTGGTTGGGGCGCCGAAGCCTTTTTCAACCGCGTACAGCGCAAGACGCCGCGTACAGCGGGCGATTTCCCGCTCAAGACTCCGTACGCCGGACTCCATCGTCCAGTGTCGAATTATTTCGCGGATAGTTTCATCTTTGAAAATGATTTTCGCGTCTTTCAAGCCGTTTTCCGCAAGCTGTCTCGGTATCAAAAACTGCTTTGCGATGGCAAGCTTCTCGTTTTCGCCATATCCCGGTATGTCGATGATTTCCATGCGGTCAAGGAGCGGATACGGTATGGTGTGCAGAGAATTCGCCGTGGTGATAAAAAGCGTCTTTGAAAGATCATAGGGTACTTCAAGGTAATGATCCATAAAAGTCGCGTTCTGTTCGGGATCGAGCACCTCAAGCAAGGCTGACGCCGGATCGCCGCGGAAATCGCCGGACATCTTGTCGATCTCGTCAAGGAGAAATACGGGATTGACGCTGCCCGCCTTGCGCATGGATTGGATGATCCTGCCGGGAAGGGCGCCTACATAGGTTTTGCGGTGTCCGCGAATTTCGGCTTCGTCCCGTACGCCGCCCAAGGACATACGCACAAATTTTCTGCCCAAGCAACGGGCTATGGATTTGCCGAGGCTGGTCTTACCGGTGCCGGGGGGACCGACAAGGCAGAGTATGGGACCCTTTGCGGAGAAATTTGGCGTTGAACGGCGCGCCATGTCATGCGTTTTGGCTTCATACGGCGCGTCATGTACAAGGTCTTTTTTATTTTCTTCCTCATTACGTAACAAATTATAAACGGCGATGAATTCTACGATCCGCTCTTTCGCCTTTTTCATGGCATAATGATCCTCGTTGAGTATCCTCTCCGCGCGCGCCAAATCCCCTATGTCATCGCTGGCTTCGGTCCATGGTATATCGGCCAGCCATTCAAGGTAGGTGCGGATCACGCCGGATTCCGGAGACAACGGCTGAAGTTTCCGAAGACGCGACAATTCCTTGCGGGCTTTTAGGAGAACTTCTTCCCCCGGATTTCTCATTTCTATAGCGTGTTCCAGATCGGCGAATTCATCAACAGCCGTATCTTTACCAAGCTCTTTGTGTATTTCTTTTAATTGTTCGCGGAGGATGTATTCACGGTGGGTCTTTTCCACACGGTTTCGGACATTGCCGGAAATGTTTTTCTGTATGCCGAAAATTTCATTCTCAATCTCAAGCGTTTCAAGGAGCGTTTCAAGCCGTTCCCGTGTGTCCTCAATCGACAAAAGCTCCGCTTTTTTTTCGGGTTTAAGGGAAATGCTGTTGCATATGATGTTTACCATCTGTTCGGCGCGTTCGGATTTTTCAATGGCAACCAAGGTTTCAGCGCTTATTTTTCTGGTGAATCCGGCGTATTGGCTAAAGGATTTCTGAACGCTTCTCATAAGCGCGTTTATAACCGCCGTGTATCCATCGCGTTCAGCGCCGGCGGCATTGCCGGCGCTGTTCTGTTCGTAAGCGGCGCCGACAGGCGACACTTTTACCAGCGCCACATCCTGCGTCCGGTGCCGCCGGGCGCTTGGGTCGATAATCGCGCGGTACTCACCCTGTAGCACCGCGCGGTAGCTGTTGTCCGGCAGTCTCAGATACTGGATGATGCTGGCGACAGTACCTGCCGGGTACGTCTCGCCGGTCTCCGCATTCCTGATACACGAAGCGAAAAGCCGGCGCTCCCGTTTGAGCGCCTCGTCAATGGCGCATATACCCGCCTTATAGGTGATAAACACGGGAAGTACGGTATTGGGAAACAGGACTAACTCTCTCAGCGGCAGGAGGGGAAACACTTCCGTAGCCTGTACAGAATTTTTTGAACCAGACAAGCTGGAAAAAAATTTTGCGGCGCCAGAAAATTTCATGCGCTTTTCTGAATAGAAATAATCTCAGGCGGCGTTAATTTTTCTACCGTATTTTTTGTAATGATAACCTTCATGTGATCCCGTCCGCGCATTGAAGGAATTTCAAACATGATGTCCGTCAAGAGCTTTTCCACAATAGAGCGAATGCCGCGAGCGCCGGTTTTCTGTTTGATGGCGGTACCGGCAATGGCATTGATGGCTTCTTCGGTAAATTCAAGTTGCACATCGTCAAACGACATGGACGCTTGGTACTGCTTGACAATGGCGTTTTTCGGCTCGGTGATGATCCGTTTCAGATCATCAAGTTTAAGCTCGTCAAGGCTTACGGCAATGGGAAGCCTTCCGATAAATTCCGGTATCATGCCGAAATGAATAAGATCGTCAGGATGAAGGGCATCGTACAGTTTTTTGAGATTTCTCTCCGAACGGTCCGCGATATCCGTGCCAAAGCCCATAGGCCGCTGCACAACCCGCTGTTCGATGATTTTATCAAGCCCCACAAAAGCTCCGCCACAGATAAACAGGATGTTCGTAGTGTCAATGCGGAGCATCTCTTGATTCGGATGCTTGCGCCCGCCCTGTGGAGGCACCGAGGCGAAGGTTCCTTCTATTATTTTAAGCAACGCCTGCTGTACGCCTTCGCCGGAAACATCGCGTGTAATAGAGATGTTCTCCCCTTTGCGGGCGATTTTATCGATCTCGTCAATGTACACGATCCCCCGTTCAGCAGCCGCTATGTTGTTGCCCGCGTTCTGGATGAGCTTGAGAAGAATGTTTTCCACATCTTCACCTACATATCCCGCTTCGGTAAGGGTGGTGGCGTCCACAATGGCGTACGGAACCTTGAGCTTGCGCGCCAAGGTTTTCGCAAGCAACGTCTTTCCGGTACCGGTTGGCCCTATCATCAGCACATTGGATTTCTCAATTTCAACATCGCCGGTTTCTTTTCTGGGATTCGCTATGCGCTTGTAGTGGTTGTACACCGCAACGGACAACGCCTTCTTCGCGCTGTCCTGTCCTATCACGAATTGATCAAGATAATCCTTGATTTCCTTGGGAGCCGGAATTTCTTCGGTAAACTTCGATGAAACATCGCCCGCTTCATCAAGAAGAATGGCATTGCATAATTCTATACATTCATTGCAAATGTAAATGTCACGCGGACCTGCTATAAGCCGCCGTGATATATCGGCGCTTTTCCCGCAAAAAGAGCATGTGTTTTCTTCCCGACCGCTACTACGAAACCTTGCCATTTTTCTCCCTTCTCAAAATAGAATCCGCTATGCCGTACGCTACCGCGTCATCCGCCAGCATGTAAAAATCCCGCTCCATATCTAAAGCGACCTTTTCGGCCTCCTTGCCGGTATGCCGCGCAAAAATCTCAATGGTCAATTTCTTTAATCTGACGATCTCTTTTGATTGAATTCCGATATCCAACGCCTGACCACGCGCGCCGCCCCACGGCTGGTGAATCAGCACCCGCGAAGACGGCAACACCATGCGCTTGCCCTTGGCGCCCGCGGTCAGAATAAGCGCCGCCATGCTCGCCGCCTGGCCAATACAGATGGTCTGTACATCGCTCTTTACATACTGCATGGTATCGTAGACGGCTAATCCGGCGGTTACGGACCCGCCCGGTGAATTGACGTACAGGTTGATATCCTTTTCGGTGTCCTGCCCATCCAAAAACAGAAGCTGCGCTACCACCAAATCTGCGGAAAGATCGGTGATTTCGCCGTCAAGAAATACAATCCTGTCTTTAAGCAACCGCGAGTAAATGTCGTAAGAGCGTTCCCCCATGCCCGTTTGCTCGACAACAATAGGCACAAGGTTGTTCATTTGTTCGTACATTGATTACTCCTTGTCTTCCATGATCGTGAGATAGTCCTTTTCACCGCCGCTTTTGATGATGTTTTTCGAGAGCAGGATATCAAACAGTTTGTTTTCTTTAATGTCATCCTCAAGATAGGACTTCATGTTTTCCTGTTCGTAGATTTTTTTGATTTCTTCAAGGCTTTGCCCGCTCCGCCCGCCGTGTTCCGCCTGATGTTCAAGCGCTTTCTCAATATCTTCTTCCGTTGCTTCAATATTCAGTTCCTTCATCAGCGTTTCAATGACAAGGCGTGAATGGAGCGTCTTCGTTGCCTCAGGCCTCCAGAGCGCTTCAAATTCAGCAAGCCCCTTCTCGGATCTTGCGATATTCTCCTTGACCGTATCAACAGGCATGTTCAACTGACGGGCAAAATTCCGCCACTGCGCATCAAACTGCACGCGGATCATGCTTTCGGGAATATCAATCGGCGTATTCTCCATTATTTTTTCCAGCAACGCATTGATCTTGATGGTTTTCAATCGATGTTCAAGACCATGCTCAAGCCGCTCCCTGATGCTGTTCTTGAGATCGTCCAAGGTCTTGAACTTTTCATCAACATCCTGCGCCAACTCATCATCCAGATCGGGCAGTTTTTTTTCTTTCAGGTTCGTAAGCGTAACGCGGATTTTTTTGGTTTTCCCGGCTAAATCCTTGTCTTCAAAATCTTCCGCAAAGGTTTTCTCAATATGCTTGGTCTCGCCTTTTTTCAAACCGGTGAGATCATCGTCAAATTTGAAAAAAGTACGTCCGCTGCCAATGGTAAACACGAAGTCCTCGCGCTCCGAGCCTTTCTCAACCTCGCCTTCCGCAGTCAGCTCGCAGTAATTTACCGTAGCGACATCGCCTTTCACCGCAGGCACGGTTTCGTCTTTGTCAAAGACAATGGCGTTCCGCTCGCGCACCGCCCCCAATTCGCGGTTGACATCCTCATCCATAATGCGAACGTCAGGCGTCTCAATTTCAAGCCCCGTGTACTGCCCTATCGTGATTTTCGGGAATACATCGTAGGCTACCGTAAACGTGTAATCCTCGCCCAAGGTAATGTTTGAAGGCTCGCCTTCAAGCGCGGGCGGTGAATAGGCGAGCGGCATATCTTCTTTGGGGAAGGATTCGTTTTGAAAAACGGTTTCTATTGCGCGTTCAACAATATGTCCGGTAATATCGCTTACAAGACCGGGTCCAAACTTGCGTTCAATCACATTTTTGGGGACTTTCCCCTTTCTGAAACCTGGAATTTGAATATCTTTACTAAAATCATTTAGAATATTGTCATATTCCAATTTAACGTCATCTTTTCCGATAGAAACAACCAGTTGTATACGGGAATGCTCAAGACGGGTGATTTCTTTTGATATGGTCACGAATTTCCTCTTGTATATAAAATTTTAAGCATGAGTCTTCAAACATGGTGCTGTTTGGAAGAGCTTATATAGTAGTATACAAAATTTTGAAGAGAATGTCAATATACCGCATTGCCTCATGTAAAAATCTGGACATGGAAACCTATTCTCCGTGGAGTTCGCAACCCGCTGACAAGCAGTTCGACCGCAGGGCGTATCCCGCAATAGCGGAAGGGAAACCGGGAGATAGAACGGCTGCAAGGAGTCTCGGAGATTGGGCCGGTGGATATATCGGAGCACTGGTGAGGTATGGAGGAACAACGGAAGCGGGGAACGGGTATCCGCAGGCGTTACTGGTACAGGAGGCGTGGGCGCTGATACGAACAAAGAACGGAGGAGCGTTGAAAGAGCGGTATATGACGAAGAAGAAGAGGTTGGGAAGAAAAAAGCCCTAGCGGCGATAAGCGCGATGGTTAGGGGAATTATAAGGAAGAAAGTCTTGACAAACAATGCGCTTTATATTACCATATCAATATGGTATCATAATGATACCAAAATAATCTTTATAATGGAGGAAGATGATGAATAATACACAAAACGACATGGAGAATAACATAGCTGAGAAGTCGGCTTCTAGCTCTGGCGGAATGGCGGTGCTGTTTGTCAACACGCTCCTGGAGCTTGCGGCAATAGGACTGATCATCTGGGGCGCTAAAATTGCCGCTGATTCAGTTTCGTCAACCGCGATGATCGCCCTTGGGATTCTCTATTCAAGTCTAATAGGTCCCGTAGTGTACAAAGGGCTTAAAATACTGAGACCGCGGGAGGCTCTGGTATTGGTACTGTTTGGGAAATACTATGGAACCCTCATCGGTCCCGGCTTTTTCTGGGTAAATCCTTTCACGCAGGCCTTTAATCCGGCTTCAACAACTACTACAACCGGAAGTATTGGCGAAACCGGAGACGTAACCGGCGCGGCGGGACGGAAGAACACGAAAACCATATCTTTGAAGGTAATGACGCTGAATAACGACAAGCAGAAAATCAACGA
>JAITAW010000096.1 GCA_031283905.1 Treponema sp.
ATATTCCTCTTGTCAATATAAACCATATCAGATACTATGGTAGTATGAATATAGCGATTGCGCAAATAAATTCTTGTATCGGCGATTTCGCCGGTAATAGGGAAAAAATACGTACATGGACGGAAAAGGCTTTGGCGCGGAACGCGGACATGGCGCTTTTTCCCGAACTTGCCGTGTGCGGGTATCCGCCCATGGATCTGCTTGATCAGGATTGTTTTGTCGAGAAAAATATACAGACCATTCACGAGCTTCAGCGCATACTGCCCAAGAATATAGCCTGCGGGGTGGGTTTTGTGCGGCGGAGTCCGTACGCGTTTGGGAAATCGTTGGTAAATGCCTACGGTGTCATTTTAGACGGGAAGCTCGTATTTGAACAGGTCAAGACCCTGCTCCCCGCCTACGATGTGTTTGATGAAGCCCGTAATTTTGAGGGCGCCCGTGAATGGAAGGTGTTTGAATACAAGGGGGAGCGCATAGGCGTTGCGATTTGCGAAGATGTATGGCGGGAGACCGGCGCGCCCGGCACGAGTTACGTCCGCGATCCGGTGAAAGAGCTTTTCGATCAAGGCATCACCGTGCTCTGCGTCCCGTCCGCATCCCCGTATGTAGCGGAGAAACTCATGGTGCGGCGCGGCTTGGCGAAGCGTATCAGTAAACGAGGCAATGTGGCGCTTGCATATATCAATGCGGTGGGTGCGAATGACTCTATCATCTTTGACGGACGGTCATTCGCCGTGCTTCCTGACGCAGAGAATCCACTGCTGCAGGGACCGGGTTTTAGCGAAGGCATGTTCACCTTCGACACTAAGACTGGCGAAGCCGCCGGCGAGACGGCGGACGCGGTTGCCGGTATGCGTTGGGAGGATGTGAAAGCCGACAATGAACTTGACGCCATTGAAGAATCTCTCGTTGTAGGCATACGGGACTACATGGCGAAATGCGGCTTTACACGCGCCCACCTTGGGCTTTCGGGCGGTATTGATTCCGCGTTGACCGCACATTTGGCGACAAGAGCTGTGGGGCAAGACAGGATCGTGTGTTTTAGTATGCCGTCGCGCTTTTCTTCGCAGGGGTCGAAAGACGATGCGGCGGAGCTTGCCGCCCGCCTCGGCTGTAGGTACGTGCCGCTGTCTATAGAGCCGGTGTTCACGAGTTTTCTTGAAACGCTGGAGCCGATGTTCGAGAAAAAGTCTTTTGGCATCGCCGAGGAAAACCTGCAAGCCCGCATTCGAGGAACCTTGCTCATGGCGTATGCCAACAAATTTTCATCAATTCTGCTCACTACGGGCAATAAAAGCGAACTGGCGATGGGGTACTGCACGTTGTATGGGGACACAAATGGCGCCCTCGCGCCTATCGGAGATCTTTTCAAGACCGAAGTTTTCGCGCTGTGCCGGCGCATCAATGAAAAAGCGGCTGTAGAAGAGGGGAACATCATCATACCGGAGGCGATTCTCACTAAGCCGCCGTCAGCGGAACTCCGCCCGGATCAGAAGGATCAGGATAGCCTGCCTCCATACGAAGTTTTAGACGAGATACTCAAATGCTACCTGTTTGACAACCTCTCAAAAGAAGAAATAGTGGATAAAGGCTGGGATGCGGAGCTTGTCGCGAAGATCATCACATCCGTGGCGAGAGCGGAATTCAAACGCCGCCAGGCGCCGCCCGTGTTGAAAGTGTCGAAGCGGGCGTTTGGCATGGGGCGGCGCATGCCCATCGCCCGGGATGTATACGAAGCGTTCTAGTCAGGGGAGTTATGGAGGCCGTTGCGTCTTGCACAGTGCGCTCTTGTTCAACATGGGTAGAAAGCGTATTTATTGCAAAATGGAGTGTTGACTTTTCATATAAAAATACCTATGATACACTGAATGTATGATGAAAAAATCTATAAAAAAAACATCAGACTATGGGATGCGTCTCCGGCGAAAGCGGTTTTTTCAAGCAATTGTACCGAGCATGTGTATAACTGTTTTAGTTTCTGGCATCGTCATCCTTATCTGGCATATACAGGGAGAATTTTTTGCCGACAGAATAACGGCACAGGAACTGTGGGAAAAGGGTTCCTATCAAGAGATATTTGATATAAGCGGGAAAACGTTGGAAGAAAAGCCTCTTGATTATGAGGCGCTTATTCTGCGCGGCTTTTCGGCGTATCAACTTGCGCTGGCGCAGATCACGGATCCTGACAAGTTTGTTTATATTGAAGAATGTATAAACTGTCTCCGTAAGGTGGCGCTTGTTAAAAGCGGCGGCATGGATGGAGCCATTCAATATGTGCTGGGAAAGGCGTATTACGGTAAAGGCACGGAATATGCTGATTTGGCGGTTCAATCGCTAGAATTTGCGAAAAAAATGGGTTTTTCTGGGGATGACATGAATGAATATTTGGGGATAGCGTATGCGGCGTTGCGCAAATACCGTTTGAGCGTCGCCGCCCTGACGGAAGCCTTAAATTCACCGCGAATGGCGGAGCGTTTTTCGGACGCGCTTCTGTTGTCAATAGCGAATTCGTATTTTGCCATGGATGATTTTGGCATGGCGGCCGCCTATCTTACGCGCTGTATAGACGTTTCTAAAGATGATACCGCCAAAAGGCGGGCAAGGTTTGCGCTTGGGGATGTTTATTTCAGGCAGGAAGATTATTCAGCGGCGGAAGATCAGTATACCGCGATTTTGAAAGATTTCGGCGAGAACGCCGAGGCTCATTACCGGTTGGGAGAAATTAACGCGGCAAGAAACGACATGATACGGGCGCGCGCCGAGTGGCGCAAAGCTGTGTTGGTTGATCCCACGCATAGATCATCGCGTTCACGGCTTGCCTTACGGTAGACCGTTTGCAATACATTTTGGGGAGAGGACATAATGTTTAGAACTGTTTCGGAACTTGGCATTGACTTGGGAACATGCAACACCCTTATATATATACGGGGAAAAGGGATAGTCCTTGATGAACCTTCGGTTGTCGCCTTTGAGAAGGGAACCAAGCGGATCGTTGCCGTCGGTAAGGACGCAAAGACCATGCTGTGGAGGACTCCGGAAAAATACATCGCCACACGTCCATTGAGGGATGGAGTCATAGCCGACCTTGATGCCTGTGAAAAGATGATGCGTTATTTTATTTCCAAGGTGCTACCCCGTTACCGGCTGGTAAAACCCCGTATGGTCATCGGCATTCCTTCTTGCATCACCGAAGTTGAACGCCGTGCTGTCGAGGAGAGCGCCCTAAAAGCCGGCGCCAAAGATGTCGTTGTCATTGAGGAAAGCCTCGCTGCGGCGATAGGCGCGGACATCCCGATCTTTGAAGCTGCCGGACACATGGTCTGCGACATAGGCGGCGGCACAACGGAAGTGTCGGTCATCTCCTTGGGGGGCATGGTGAAAACTAATGCGATCCGTGTCGGCGGAGATGAATTTGACGAGGCTATCGTCAAAAAGACGCGCTCTGCGTATGATCTCATCATCGGCGAACATATGGCGGAACGGATCAAAATCGAGATCGGCAATGCGGAAATGGATGAAACAAGCGCTATCATGAGTATGGAAGTCAAGGGGATTAATGCGAATACAGGACTGCCTCAGAAGATAAGTCTTGAATCCGATCAGGTGCGTGAAGCCCTACAGCCCCCCGTTTCTCAGATCATAGATGAAATCAAGAAAACGTTAAGCGAAACTCCGCCGGAGTTAGCGGCAGATATTGCGGAACGAGGCATCGTGATGACGGGCGGGGGATCCCTCCTTAAAGGGCTTGCCCAGCTTGTTTCAAAAGAGGCTAAAGTTCCTGTATTTGTCGCCGAAAATCCGCTTAATTGTGTGGCGCTGGGGGCCGGTAAATACTTTGAATATGCGAGAGAATTCGACAATTCCCGTAGCATCTACGACAAACTGAACAGTTAACGGCAAGGTATGCCAAAGACAGCGGGGAAAAAGCCGCCGCTTTCCTTTAATACGTCAGGAGCCGTGTTTGGAGGACTGATTATAGTCTCTTTCCTGTCGCTTTTCTTTTCAACAAAGAGCTTTGCTTTTAATTTCAAGGAGATAGGACTCCAGCTCTTTTTAGGAGTACGGAACGGCATCTACGCGGCGGCGTCCATGGCGTCGGGTACGGTCGCGGCGATTCAGGAATTGGCGGTGTTGCGCGAGGAGTACGCGGAACTTGTCGACCGTGTGGCCCGTTACGAGCAGATAGAGCGGAGCGCGGCGGATATCATAATGGAAAACAGACGCCTGCGCGAACAGCTTGGTTTTCTGGATGTGGCGACTTATAAGTCCATTCCCGCCCAAATTGTCGGACGGGATCCCGACAACCTTTTTTCAGCCATCGCTATCAACAGGGGGAGACTTGACGGAGTTGCGGTGGGTATGCCGGTTATCGCCTATCAAAACGGGATGGAAGGCTTGGTCGGCAAGGTGATTCAAACCGCCAAATTTGAAAGCCTTGTTATACCTTTGTACGACGCCCGCTCTTTCGTTGCGGCGCGGCTCGCCGCTTCCCGCTACGAAGGCATTGTGGAAGGACAAGGATCCCAAGACGCGCCGCTTGTCATGCGCTTTATACAACAACGTGTGACCAGCGAAATAAGTGCCGGCGATGTCGTAGTGTCAAGCGGGCTGGGCGGGGTGTATCCTCCGGAAATAAGCATAGGAAGAGTAACCGATGTCAACTATCAGGAATATGAAATTTCAATGGAAATAATTCTGGAGCCGGTTGTTGATTATTCGCGACTGGAATATGTCTTTGTCCTTGATAAAGAGGCCGTCCGTACGGAGAAAGAGTCCGTTCCCGCAGAAGAGGATAGCCCATGATAAAAAACATCGCGTGCTCTGTCGCGTTTATCATTATCGCCGCCCTTATTCAATCAACGCTCCTGCAACGCCTCGCTATTTATCATGCGGTTCCTGACATCGCGCTGGGTATTCTGGTGTTTTCTTCTTATTTTAACGGCGTTATGACCGGACAGCTCACGGGGTTCTTTTCAGGGCTGGCGCTTGACTTTTTGTCCGCCGCGCCGCTCGGACTCAACGCCCTTGTCCGCACCATCACTGGCGCACTTTCCGGGCTTATCAGAGGCACCTTTGTCGCTGACACGATTTTTCTCCCCATGATGCTCTGCGGTGCCGCCACCGTTCTGAAAGCCTTGCTTCTTTTTTTGCTGCACATCCTGTTTGCCGAAGGCGTACGCGCCTACTCGCTCCAAGAGCCGCTGTTCTGGGTGGAACTTGCGCTTAATATGTTTATTGCGCCGTTTTTATTCGCATTGTTGAGGCGTTTTAATTCGTTGCTCGTTAATAGAAGGAAGAGGTGATGGGTTTATCATTGCTTCCTTCACAAGAACCTCAGTTGGCGTTGAGGATCAACATCATAACCGGTATCTTTATCGTCATCTTTCTTGTATATGGTTTTACGCTCTTCAATATGCAGATCGTTCAGGGGGAAACGTTTCGTTCACGGGCCCAAAATATAGTAAAAAGCGTCATCGTTATTCCATCCCAACGCGGCGAGATTTATGACCGTAATTTCAGGGTACCTCTGGCCGTCAATGTCGATTCTTTCGCCATTACCATTACGCCGGCGGAAATTGAGAGAAGCGAGATCCCCGAAGTCATTGAAAAGATAGCCATCGTCATCGGCGTTCCGAAAGAACAGATCGACCGAAAACTCCCTCCATCGATCTACTATCTATACCAGCCGGTGGAAGTGGCGTCATACGTACCGTTTGAAACCGTTACGGTACTTGCGGAACAAGCCGACACTCTGCCGGGCGTTGCATGGCAGTCGAAACCGATCCGAAGTTACCCAGCCGATACCGGTAGTCTTTCGCATGTCATAGGCTATGTAGGCGACATTACCCGTGAAGAACTTACCATGCTCTATAATCAAGGGTATCAGCGCAACGACATCATCGGCAAGGCAGGCGTGGAAAGACAATACGATGAACTTCTGCGAGGAAAAAACGGGCAGGAAATCCGCACGGTCGATGTGCGCGGCAGGCGCATTTCCAATGAAGACGCAAGGCGGGAAGCGCCGGAAGCGGGAAAAAATCTGGCGCTGACCATAGACCGGAACATTCAAACATTAGCCGAGAAAGCCTTGGGCAACCGTATAGGCGCGGTTGTTGTGATGCGCCCCACAACGGGCGAAATTCTCGCAATGGTCTCCTACCCGTGGTACGATCCGGGCATATTCAACCGGAGTGATGTGAACAGAGAATACGATTCCCTCATCAACGATCCCAATAAGCCGTTTCTGAACAGAGCGATACAATCAAGCTATCCGCCGGCGTCAACGTTCAAGATCATTATGACATCGGCTACCCTTGAAGAAAACCTTTTCTCTCCCGATCAAAAGATACTCTGTGAAGGCGAATTCGAATACGGCGGCAGGACATGGCGATGTCATATTAGGAAGCCCGGACACGGGTGGCTCAGCCTGTCAAACGCAATGGCCCAATCTTGTGATATTTACTACTGGACGATTGGCAGGGATGCTCTCGGCGTGGAGCGCATCATCTCCTATGCCGAAGAATTTGGCTTCGGTTCTCTTGTCAACATCGATCTACCGGGTGAAATTCCGGGCTTCATACCAACGCCTCAGTGGAAAGACCGTCGATTTCATGAACGTTGGCTCGGTGGCGACACTATGAACATGTCCATTGGGCAGGGGTATACGCTGGTAACGCCCATACAGATGGCGAACATGGTTGCCATGACGGTCAATGAAGGCGTCATCTATACGCCGCATCTGCTCAAAGAGGTGCGCAATCCGTATACCGGAGCGGTGGAAGAAACCACCGAGCCTACGGTTCTCCACCGGAGCAGCATCAGTCCGGACGTGTTCAGAGCAGTGAAGCGGGACATGCGTGGTGTCATTGAGCATGGAACGGCGCAATACCCGCTCAACATACGGTCGGTTCAAATAGCGGGAAAAACCGGCACCGGCGAAATGGGATTGCAGGATCAGTGGCATTCATGGTTTGCCGCCTTCGCTCCGTATGAAACCAGCGACCCTGAAGAACGGATCGTAGTTTCCGTTATCGTAGAAGCCGTGAACAAGTGGGAATGGTGGGCAACGTACGCCTCGGCGATCATTTTTCAGGGAATCTTCGCGAATCAGACCTATGAGGAAGCGGTGAGCGCATTAGGCTTCCAGTCCTTTATGCCCGTTCAAGGACACCGTGAATGAAAGTCCGTGATATTTTTTCGATGGATTTTCTACTCCTGTTTGCGGTTGGCGCACTTACCGTAATCGGCATTTTTTTCATCTATTCCTCCGGCATCTCATCAACCGGCGAGCAAACATCTGATGAGTACGTCAAGCAAATCGTGTGGGGAAGCGCAGGCTTCGTGTTCATCGTTGCTCTCGCCTTGATTGATTATAAAAGGCTCTACAACATCTCCTTGTATTTATATATAGCGACTTTGCTTGCGCTTCTTTACACATTTTTATTCGGAAAACTGGTGAATGGCGCTCGCGCATGGCTTGGAGTCGGCTCATTCGGCGTCCAGCCGTCAGAATTCGCCAAGATCATCACCATTGTTCTGCTTGCCCGATACTTGGACGCATCAAAACGGAAGCCGTCTTCTTTCAGGCGTTTTTTTATTTCGTGCGTCATCGTGTTCGTTCCGATGGGTCTCATTCTTATACAGCCAGATTTTGGAACATCATTGGTGTTTATCCCCATACTGCTGGTAATGACCTTTATCGCTGGAGCCCGCCTACGGTATGTTATTTTTTTTGCCATATGGATAGGACTTACCGGAATTCTCATGGCGCTTCCGCTCTGGCAAACTCATATTATGAAAACATCCTTTTCACCCATCATGCTCCTTCTGGATGTCAAATTTATCGCTGTTGTTTGCGCCGCACTCGTCGTTATTGCCATTGTGGCGCTCATCGGCTATTTTCTATACAGAAAATCTTACTTTTTTTGGATTGTATATAGTATCATGATGTTGCTTTTCTCGTTCGGCGCTTCTTTCGCCACCCACAAAGTTCTTAAAGATTATCAAATTATGCGATTAATCGTGTTTCTCGATCCGCAAATCGATCCTCAAGGCGCGGGCTGGAACATCATCCAGTCGAGGACTGCAATCGGATCCGGCGGCTTTATGGGACGTGGGTTTCTTCACGGGACGCAGAGTCATTACCGGTTCCTGCCTCAGCAAAGCACGGACTTTATTTTCTCGATCTTTTCGGAAGAAGCGGGTTTTGTCGGAGGCATTATCGTTTTCACGCTGTTTCTTGTCATAAACCTGCGCCTCATACGGATCATGCGCCTCTC
>JAITAW010000110.1 GCA_031283905.1 Treponema sp.
ATTTGCTCCAACTGCGGTCACATTGTCATTGGCAAGAAAGCCCCGGAAGTGTGTCCTGTTTGCAACCACTCCAAGGCGTATTTCCAGATCAAAGCGAATAATTATTGAGTTTTTCCCAAGACTTTCAGGGAAAGCGTTTGAAAAAGCGGTCTAAACCCCGCTTTTTCATCTAACCTAAGGCGGCTTTCCCCAAATTTTGGGAAAGCCGCTGCTAATTGAGCGTGTAAAGCTCAATTACGTTTTTTTAACAACCGCTTGCTTTGAAAAAGGTTTATTATAATCCTTGACTAAACTCCACCGAACATATAGTATAAAGAAGTGTAAATGCATCCTAAACCTTGGACGAATTTAGGAGAAAAAGCGGTGATTACTTATAGAAGACCCCGTGTATTAGGCAGAATAATCGTATTGTTGTTACTCATTATCGCTATGGCGGCAGGCGGCCTCGTATGGTTCGATTACCTCAACGTGATTGACGTAAAGGGCCTGATCGCCCCTGTATACCAGCTCTTTGGACGCGAAGAGCGATCCCAGCAAACGGCTGATGTGGATGAACCGCTTTCATTGGACTCGGAACGGCTTGCGGTGCGGCTTGAGGCGTTGAATTTACACGACCTCGAACTCGAAAAATATGAGCAGGATTTGCAATCCCGTCAGCAAGAGATCGAACAAATGGCCAAAGAACTGGAAGAACGGCAGAAATCGCTTGATGAACGAGAAAATTCATTCAATGCTTTAATCAAAGACGCCGAAAATAAGGATAAGAATGTCGAGCAGACCGCGCGTTATTTGACCGGTATGCCACCGCAAAATGCGGTGGAAATTATTGGAAATATGGACGATCAGGATGTGATAGACATTTTTCGGAAGGCTGAAGAAATCGCTCAGGCTGAAGGGTCTTCTTCCATTGTATCGTATTGGATTTCGCTCTTGCCCCCTGAAAGGGCGGCGACATTACAACGTAAAATGGCAGGCAGACCTCAAAGTTTGAATTAAAACGCATCGCATGTTGCGGCGCAATATGCGATGCGTTTTATACGTGAGATTTGGTCCTCCGCAAAGAGTGAGGAGGATGGATTTGCAACTTCAGGTGTCCGCTCAAACAGGCAGTCAAACAATTTCAAAACAAAACGAAGTTTCCGCAGTTTCAAACATGAGCGGTAAAATCGGCAAGAGCAACAAACTGGGCGCATTCGCTAAAATGCTTGATGGATTGCGCGTTGTGTCGCCTCAACAGTCAATGGTTGGCGGCGCAAACGCCGAAGCGGCTGGCGGCGCGGTAAAAAAACATGTTCAGCAGTTTGTGGCGCGGAAAAATCAGCCGAAGACGGCGCAAACGCGGGAAACTCTTTCTATTGCGGAGCAACATCCAGTAGAAAGCAAGAAAAGAAAATTTTCTCAACAGCAGGAAGCACGGGGGATAGAGGCTTTTTTTGTAAATAAAGTCCAGGATTCCATTGGAAAAAACCGGAAAACAGCGTCTTCTCCATCCGGCGTTGAGCAAGGTAAAAAAGAGCTTTCCGTCAATGCGCAGGGCGTCGCACTTCCTAAAGCCGCCGCTCCCGCAAACATTCAGGAAGCGGGGATTCCGGCTGTTGGCAGTGACGCGCCGTCTTTAAAGCCCGTTGCCTCTGCCGCCGAAACCGCTCTAAAAACAAGCGGGCGGAAAAAAGAAGCCGCGCCAAACACCAATGAAATCCCGCCCGGAGTGGCGGGACAGCCCCTTCTGACAAAAGAAACGGTGGCGCGGCAACAGGTGCAGAAGGCGGACGGCGAGGGAAAGGTTGCAAAGGCAAAGCGCAAGGACAAATTCAACGTTGAGATACACGATGCGCGTACTATAGATTCCTCAGCCGCGCAACCGCAGTCATTGCAGGCAAACGCCGTTCGGACGGGCGTTGATGCCACTGAAATAACGTTCGATCTGAATCGCGCCAAAGACGCGCCGGAAACCGAAGCGCCCGATAAAGCGAACTCAAGTCAAAATTTCGCCGACATGCTTTCGCACGCGCTCGGCGATACGCTGTCAAATGACATCGTGCGTCAGGCCGCCATCGTATTGCGGGACGGCGGCCAAGGCACAATACGGCTTTCTTTAAAGCCGGAATCGCTTGGAAATGTAAAGATACGGCTCGAATTGGCCGAAAACAAAATAACGGGTACTATTTTTGTTTCCAGCGAAGAAGCCTACCGCGCTTTTGAAAAAGAAGTTCACACGCTGGAACAGGCGTTTAAGGAAAGCGGCTTTGAAAGCGCAGCCCTGAATACAACCTTCGCTTCGGGCGACGGCAGGAGCGGCAGGCAGTGGGACGATACTGAAAGGCGGTATTTTTCCGAGCGCTTTGCGGTGGAACGCTATGACGCTGCGGAAGCGTTGGAAACCGTCCATGCTTTGGAAGCCGGCTGGGAACCAGAGCAAAGAATTGCGGTTAATATGTTTGTCTAGTAGAAAAACAGGAGTAGAAGAGAAAAATGATTCAAGCGGTTTTAAGCGCACAGGAACAGGCGGAGATTGCCCGCATTGTGCAGGAACACAACCAAACTGTCAATAACGGCAGGGCACCTCGGCAGCAATTGGGAAAAGACGACTTTCTTAAATTGCTCATTACCCAGCTTTCGTATCAAGATCCAACGGCGCCGATGGAAGACAAGGAATTTATCGCCCAACTGGCGCAGTTTTCCACGCTCGACCAGATGACCAGCATGGCGACCGATTTTTCAAAGCTGAAATCCATGCTTTCCGCAAGCGAGGCGTCTAGTGCGCTCGGTAGGAATGTGGACATCATCGATAATGATACGCTGGTGCAAGGCGCGGTGAAAGCAGTTGCGCGCGGAGAGGCGATGCCGCTTGTGATGGTGAATGGACAGTATTACAACTGGGAACAGGTGACAAAAATATACGAAGAGAACGAATAGTTTTCAAAAAACTGAAGATTATTATGAAAGAAAGCGCCGGGAATACTGTTCTTGGCTGCTAGAAATGGAGGAAATCTACTATGATGAGATCATTGTATTCTGGGGTGTCGGGTCTTCAGAATCATCAAACAAGAATGGATGTCATTGGTAATAATATTGCGAATATTAACACCACCGGTTTTAAAAGGGGGCGTGTTCAGTTTCAGGATATGCTGTACCAGCAGCTTCAGGGAGCCGCAAGACCCACCGACACCTTGGGAGGCGTTAATCCCAAGGAAGTCGGCCTTGGCATGTCAATCGCGTCCATTGACACCATACATACCCAGGGATCTTTTCAGTCAACAGGCATTGGTACGGATATTGCGATTAAGGGGACGGGTTTTTTTGTATTGAGAGAAGGCGAGAACTTCTATTATACACGGGCAGGCGCGTTCAATGTAGATGAGGAGGGCGTCTTTGTCAATCCGGGGACAGGTCTTAAGGTGCAGGGCTGGATGGCGCGGGAAGTGGATGGAACGCAGACGCTTGATGTTTCAAGAAACACCGAAGATATTGTTATTCCGGTGGGATCAAAGGATCCGGCGAAGGCGACTGCGTTTGTGAATTTCGCCTGCAACCTTGATAAACGCCTGCCGGAAATTCCGGCGGAGAATCCCAGCGATTTGCAGATACGGCAAGGAACGTGGACTACCGCCATAAAGGTGTACGATACCTTCGGAGAAGAGCATACCCTGCAAATTGAGTTTACCAAGACGCCGGGCACACCGAATACATGGAACGCTGTGGTTGTCGTTGATCCCGAAAACCAAGAGCCTGTAAACACCGCCGTAGGGCTTGGAGCAGACGCTCCCGCCGTCGGCGATGCCAATAATTTTACCCTTACCTTTTCCAACAACGGCACCTTGCTCATGGCCGCCGATGGCGCCGGTAACGCCTCAACGGAAGGCAACGTCATTATGAACGTGGCGTACGATGTGCAGGGCGCGACTGCAGGCGAAGACGGCGAAGCGGTTCGTCAAGAGTTCACCTTGAATCTCGGTACCGTGGGCGGATTCGTCAACTCAATCACCCAGTTTGCGGAAACGAGTTCTTCCAAGGCTATTTCCCAAGACGGGTACGCCATGGGCTACCTCGAAAGTTTCAAGATCGATCAGAGCGGAGTCATTACGGGCGTATATACTAACGGTACAAACCGTACCATAGGACAAATCGCGCTCGCAACGTTCACCAACCAAGCCGGTCTGGAAAAAGCCGGGGATACGACGTTTGTGGCGTCAAACAACTCTGGCGATGCTAACATCGGACCTTCCGGCGTTGCGGGCAAAGGGAGCATGATCACCGGAACCTTGGAAATGTCCAACGTGGATATGGCGGAATCTTTCACCGACATGATCGTCACCCAGCGCGGTTTCCAAGCGAATTCCCGCACCATTCAGACTGCGGATCAACTCCTCCAAGAGTTGTTGAGTCTGAAACGGTAGGGTTTACTTTTGCTTTGTGGTATGCTATGATAAAGGTAACGCGCCTTAATGGGGTTGAATATTATATTAATCCTCATCAAATTGAATATATGGAGACGAAACCTGATACGACACTTTTGATGTTGTCGGGTAAGAGTGTGGTGGTACGTGAGAAAGTTGAAGTTGTCATACAACGAATCGTTGAGTACCGCAGGTTGATCGGCGCTTTTAAGAACGAGGAGTGATAGATGAACATAGCAACCATACTAGGTCTAGCCGGGTGTTTTATCATGACGGTTATGGCTATTTATACTTCGGGTGGGTCTATTACAACGTATATGGACCTTGCTTCGTTTTTTATGACGGTTGTTGGTTCTTATCTGGGTCTTTTTACCTTTTCCACGATCCCAACCGCTGTAGGTATGTGGAGTACGTTTGGTCTTGCCATGAAAAAGCCTGATTATAATGAGAAAGGCGTTATTCAAAAACTATTGGCTTTCTCCGATAAAGCCCGCCGCGAGGGGCTTTTGGCTTTGGAAGAGGAACTGGAAGACTTGGACGATGAGTTTATGAAAGAAGGTCTTCGTCTTGTGGTTGACGGAAACGATGCGGAAATGATTCGCTCTCTTATGGAAAACGAGCTTAACCAGATACAAGACCGTCATGCATCGAAGATCAGAGTTATAAATATGTGGGGAACGCTGGCGCCCGGTCTTGGCATGTTGGGAACGGTGATCGGGCTTATAGCCATGTTGAAAAACCTTGAAGACAAGAGCGCCCTTGGGCCCAACATGGCCGTTGCCCTTATTACGACGTTGTACGGTGCCATGATTGCGAACCTCATCTGTATCCCCGTAGCAGGCAAATTAAATGGGTACGATGCGGCGGAGATGAAGGTTAAGGAAATGGAAATAGAGGGCATTCTTTCGATTCAGGCGGGAGAAAACACCCGGAACCTGGCGAATAAACTCCTGTCGTACCTTGATCCGGTAACACGCAAGGCGGTGGAACAGGAATCGCTTAAAGAATAGTTGGAGATAAAAGTGGCGAAAAAAAAGAAGAAAGAAGAAGAAAAAGCCGGAGGCGACTGGATTGTTACATATTCGGACATGGTTACGCTCCTGCTATGCTTCTTTGTCGCTCTTTTTGAGCCGAACGAAGCGGATCCTACCCGGCTTGCGGCTATGGCGTCCGCCTTCCTCAACTCCGGTATGGGGGCGAGTACAGGCGGCAATACATTGTCCGCAGGCAAGAGCGCGGATCTCGGCAATACGATTATGTCTCTGCCCTCACAGGACAGAGGGCGGGCGTTGGGAACCGCTATGCAGAAGGCTGTAAGTACGTTCAGCCCCGAAGTGAAGACGAACAAGGTACGTATCACCCATGATGAGCGCGGGCTTGTTATAAGCCTCGCGTCCGATACTTTTTTTGCTCCGGCAAGCGCAAGATTGAATATAGAAGCGACAAGGCCCGTCCTTATACGGCTGGCGGAGATGCTCAATTCTGAGGCGGATGATATGAAGAATCGAAAATTCAGAATTGAAGGTCATACCGACAACGAGGCAACGGATCCATATGGACCGTGGGAATCGAACTGGGAACTTTCCACAGCCCGTTCAATAGCGGTGTTGCATTTTTTAACCGATCTGGGGATAGACGAAAAACGTTTTCAGGTCACCGGTTTTGCCGATACTATACCCATCGCTTCAAATATTACGCCGGAAGGTCGGGCGTATAACCGGCGTGTAGATATAGTCGTCCTTGATGAAGGACATCTGTGATGAAGCGGCTTAAAAAGTTGCACGTTATATAGAAGGAGGTACGCGGATATGGCTAATGACGCTGATGAGAAGATTGACTTGGGCGATGAAGAAGGAGGCGAGTCCGGTTCCAAGAAAAAAAAAGACAACGCTTTGCTAATGCTTCTTCCAAATCTGCTTAAATTTCTGGCTATCGGACTTGGAATGCTTATTCTGATTGTTACCATATCGGTAATCACGTTTAATATTCTCAATAAGGGCGGAAAATCCCAGACTGTTGTTACGGATGACGTCACCTATGAAGGGACTCGTCCCCAATACTCCATGTTCAGCGCCTTGCCGGTGATACGGGCGATGACGAAGGACCCCTCCCCC
The DNA here is from genome assembly GCA_031283905.1 of Treponema sp. GTDB lineage: Bacteria > Spirochaetota > Spirochaetia > Treponematales > Breznakiellaceae > JAIRKH01. The sequence goes on from JAITAW010000110.1 coordinate 6,512, forward strand.
TATTCGGTGGTGGTGGAGATTGTGTTAGGGTACGATCTTAATAATGCTACGGCGGCGACCGAACTGACAAGCCGGCTTGTGGAACTGCAGGATTTTATCCGTAACTATTTCAGCAGTAAGTACAACGTGGATTTGCAACCCGATAAAGAAGAACAGCTTAAGCAGGACCTTATAGAAAAGCTCAACCGGCGTCTGAATACGGCAAAAGTGCGCGCTGTCTTTTTTAAGCAGCTTTCAACAATGGAGATGTAATATGCGCGGTGTATCGCAGAGCGTACATACTGTGGCGCGCCGCCCCTGCATAGGGGGCGATGCCTGTTTCGTAGGACGAGTAGAGAATCACATGGTGCGGTTGGGATCCTGTCAATTAGAAAGTGCATAAAAATGTTAAAAATGATCGAAAATTGATTGGAATTTGATTGATTTTTTGTAAAAATTAATATAAGATAGCGGATATGACTGAAGTTTTATCCCAGGATGAAATAGATCAACTACTCACTGCCATAAACTCGGGTGATACGGAGTCGGAAGCGTTCAAACCGTCCGCCGAAACGCGCAAGATTAAAATCTACGATTTTAAACGGCCGGATAAATTTTCGAAAGAACAAATACGTACCGTATCTATCATGCATGAGACATTCGCCCGCCTTACAACTACGAGTCTTTCGGCCCAACTTCGCAATATGGTGCATGTCCATGTTGCTTCGGTTGATCAGCTTACCTATGAGGAATTCATCCGTTCTATTCCTACCCCCACAACCCTTGCTATTATTAACATGGATCCGCTCAAGGGAAATGCCATTCTGGAGATAGACCCGGCGATTACCTTTTCTATCATCGACAGGCTTTTCGGCGGTACCGGTACCGGCACGAAGGCCCAACATGAACTCACCGATATAGAAACGTCTGTTATGGAAGGGATCATCGTTCGAATTCTGGGAAACATGCGGGAAGCGTGGACAACGGTCATCGATCTGCGTCCGCGTTTAGGACAGATCGACACCAATCCTCAGTTTGCGCAGATAGTGCCGCCTACGGAAATGGTGGTGCTCGTCACCCTGGAAACTAAGGTCGGCGAGGTGGAGGGCATGATGAATTTTTGTATACCGTATCTCACCATAGAACCAATCATTGGCAAACTTTCAGCCCAATTTTGGTATTCTTCGGTGCGACGAAGTACGACTACAGAAAATCTCAACATATTAAAAGAGAAACTTTCCAGTGTGGACGTAAGTATGGTGGCCGAAATCGGACAGATACAGGTGTCCGTAGGGGATGTGATTTCCCTGCAAATCGGGGATGTGATTCGTCTCTACAACACTCGCATCGGCGATCCGTATTCATTAAATGTCGGCAATAAAAAGAAATTTCTTTGTATGCCTGGAGTTGTGGGCAAAAAAATGGCGGTACAGATCATCAAGAAGACAGCTGAACTTGAACAGTCGGAATTTGAAGATCTCTCATCCGACGGGGAGGAGACAATATGAGCGATGGAGCTCTTTCGCAAGCGGAAATTGATGCATTATTATCGGGAGTAGATTCATCGAGTCTTGGAGGGGCGGCAAAGGAGCTTTCCGGTGATGATGGTGAACGAAAGGCGTTGCAAAAACTGCTTAATGACACCTGTCAAAATCAGAGCAACGCGCTTTCCACCATGGCAGGATCGGATGTTATACTTGGCAATCCTTCCATTTCATTTATGAACCGAGATAGACTGGTGGAACGATTGCCTGATATGGTTGTTGCGGTTAAGGCGGATTTTTCGTCAGGCTTTCCGGGCGATCACCTGTTCATCATAGGGGAAGATACGGCAAAGTCTCTTGTCGGTATGATAAGCAAGGAAGAGAATGCTGAATTGGACGCCATGGCTCTGTCCATGATCGGCGAAGTGGCATCCCAGTTGGTCGGCACCCAGATAACGGCGTTGACCAAAGCCACAAACAACACGGCGATTGCTTCGGTGTCTCCCGAAGCGACCAATGTGCCGAAAGCATTGGTCGCGTTGCCTAGCGGGACATTCCCCTGTGTTGAATACGATCTTGACTTGGGAAATGGGCGCCGCCAGAAATTATGGGAAGTATATGGCGCGAGCGTGTCACATGCGATTGGCATCGCTTTAAATGGAAGCGCCGCACCCGCAAAGAAAGCGGCGGCGGCCGTTCAACAGCCCGCAATGGCGGCGGGTACGCAGGGCATGAGTATGCCAATAGGAGGAGGAGGAATGCCAGGTATGGGTTCGGCTAATGTTCAAGCGGTTCAGTTCCCGAATTTGATGGGTCAAGCGACCTCGCAGGAACAGGCTAATATCAGTCTCATCATGGACGTTTACATGGAGATGACCGTTGAGCTTGGGCGGACCAAGAAGCTCATCAAGGAAATCCTCGGCATGGGAGAGGGAACCATTATCGAATTGGACAAACTCGCCGGCGAACCGGTTGATATATTGGTCAACCACAAACTCATCGCCAAAGGTGAGGTCGTAGTCATTGATGAAAATTTCGGCGTTCGTGTTACAGAGATCGTCTCTCCCATGGAACGTATGAGCGGTATGGCGTAGCTTTCTTCAAAAAGAGCCTTCTAAAAAAATTAAGAGGCTCCGGTTTTGGGAGGGAAAACTGAAAAGAAGCGGTATTTTTCTATTTTTATTTATTTTTTCTATTATAATTATGTTTATAACTTCTCCATCACTCTATGCGCAAATAAATTTTGGAGTGGAGGAGCGTACGGCAGGCGTTCCGCAAATCAGCGATGAGGAACAAATTCCTATTGGCGGAGACGAGACTGTCGATGCATCGGCTAATGGCGGTCTTTCAACCTTTTTTTTTATTTTACGGCTTGTATTGACGCTGGCGGCGGTGGCGGCGGCGATTTACGGGCTCGTGTTTCTTCTGAAAAAAATTGCCCGTCCGGCAACGCGACAAGAGCGGTTTGTGAAAGTGCTTGCAAGCGCGGCGTTGGGACCAAACAAGTCAATTCATGTGATCGCGGTGGGTTCAAAGGCGTGGCTTGTGGGCGACACCGAAAACGGCGGCGTATCCCTGATAGCCGAATTGACGGATCAGGAAACTGTAGACGCCATGCTTCTTGAAAATTCCAGACAAAACACGGAGAACGCCGGGAAAGTCGGCTTTGCGAATCTTTTCCGCAACGTAATGGAAAGCAAAACCGGCGTTGCGGGGAAAAGCGAGACATCTGGCGAAGCGGTTGCGCCTACGGCTGATCGGCTCCGTAAAACCAGAGAACGCTTGCAGGAGATGCAATGAGCCTTCCTGAATCGCTTAAAACGGCAAAAAAAATTTCAACATTGGTTGTATTTCTGATTTTCTTAGCGGCGCCTTTGCCCGCGCAGACCACAGGGCTTTCTAATGATACGCCCGCGTCTGGAACAACGGCTATCCCCTCGCCCCAAAGCACGGCGATTCCTTTCATCGATCTCACGATTCGGAATCCCGAATCCGGCAGGGAGGTGGCTTTTTCCTTGCAGCTTCTGTTGCTTCTTACAGCGTTGTCCCTTGCTCCAAGCATTATCATATTGATGACGAGCTTTCTGCGCATCTCCATAACGCTTGATTTCATAAAACGCGCACTCTCACTGCAACAGGTGCCTCCTACGCAGGTTTTAATGGGAATTTCCCTGTTTTTGACCATTTTTATTATGTGGCCTACCTTTGATTCCATCTATAACAATGCGATAAAGCCGCTTTCCGATGGCGAGATTAGCGTGGAAGAAGCGTACCACGGCGCGGAGACGCCGATGCGGCTCTTTATGTACCGGCAGATGAGCGGACATCCTGAAAACATCAAGCTCTTCATGAGCATGAGAGGACTCGACAAGCCGAATACACTGGCCGATGTGCCAACGTATATACTTATTCCCGCGTTTATCCTCAATGAATTGACGGTGGCGTTTAAGATAGGGATTCTTTTGTACATTCCCTTCATCGTGATAGACATGGTGGTGGCGAGCGCCCTTATGTCTATGGGCATGATTATGCTGCCACCGGTGATGATTTCCATGCCGTTTAAGCTCATCCTGTTCGTGTTGGTTGACGGCTGGGGGCTTTTGACGAGCCAGCTTATCAATTCGTTTGTATGATAAGGAGGCGGTGATGCAAAAAATGGTTGTATCCATGAATTGCGCTCATTCGTGTAATTCGCGAACTATTTCTCTTTGTCGAACTCACAATAACCATAACGTCGAAGGTCGAAGCCTGCGAAGGAAGTTTTATATGAAGGTGAAGGAGCTGTTTGTTTTGTTGGTTTCCACATTGCTGACGGTTGCCCTTTTGCCTGACTGCACGGCTGTTCCATCCACGGCGGGGAGGATTAGCCTGGACGAGGGCATAGCAGGGTATTGATGGTACGGAGGAAACGTAAAGTACGCAGATGAGTATCGGCGATATTGTCAGACTTTTGCGCGGCGGCATCATAGAAGTGTTGTTGCTGGCGTCTCCTCTGCTCCTTGCGGCGCTTATCGTTGGGCTTGTGGTGGCTATTTTGCAGGCGACCACATCCATACAAGAACAGACCCTCACCTTTGTCCCGAAAATAGCGGCGATTCTCCTGATGCTGTTCCTTTTAGGCGGCTGGATGTTCAGCCAACTGTCTGATTATACGGTACAGTTGTTCAAGATGATACCGGACATGGCGAAGTAGAATGTTGGATGAAATCCTCCTCGCGGCGCCTGCTTTTCTCCTCCTTGCGGTTCGCGCCCTTGCCATAATAGAGACCGCGCCGCTTCTGTCATCCGATGTGACGCCGCAGGTGGTAAAGCTGGCGCTTGCGGGTTTCGTTGCGTACTCGGCGCTTCCGATCGCAATGAACAATGCGGTGGAAGTGAGCGCATTCGGTCTTAATTTCATCATGCTGGTCATTGGAGAAGGAATGATAGGGATTATCACCGGATTCTTTATCAACCTCGTATTTGCTGCTTTTCTGACCGCCGGGCAATTTTTCTCCCTGCAAATGGGTTTCGCCGCGTCCGAAACCTTTGACCCGCTGGCGCAAGAAGAGAATCCGCTCATGGGACAATATCTCAACTTGGTGGCCATGCTGGTATTTCTGTCCATAGGCGGGTTTCGGCAGCTGTTTCTGGGAGGCTTCTTGCGTTCCGTGCAGTCTATCAGCATTGTGGACATAGCGCAAGGGCGGGAAGAAAGCGTCGCTATGCTCCTTGCGGGACTCTCCCGTCTTTTCGTAGACGCGATGATCATCTCTCTGCCCATTCTGGGAACCCTGTTTCTCACCTCGCTTGCAACGGGTCTCATTTCCAAAGCCGCGCCTCAGATCAATATCCTTTCCGAAGGGTTTCCCATATCCATTATTACGGCTTTTGCGCTGATTTTTATTACCCTGCCTTTTATGACGGAAGCGTTCAGCCGGATAATTGATTCGGGATTCGCCACGCTGGAAAGCCTGTTTGTACAAATTGGACGCGGAATAGGCGGTTAGCACGAAAGTCAGCTAATTCCGGGGCGCAATGGAGATCGCCGCCCCAAGAGGAGAGGCTTTAAAGACGGGATATAACGATGCCTCGTATTTTTCCCGTCGGTACAAAACGGTTCGATCAATAACGTCATCGGCGTTTATCAAATCTGTCCATAAAGATGAGGGGAGAAGCCGCTCCCCAACGGAGACTCCTCCGCCAAAGGAATGCGAACGTGTACGCGGCGGCTGTCTTTCGGGAGACGATGCCTGTCAAGCGTAGCCGCGCAGCCCTTGCGAAAAACCATGTTGCGATGTATGCTTATAAAGTGTCAGGTGGACTGACTGCGTAGTGTCAGACAAGCTGACCGTGTAATGTAAGAGAGTCTGACCGCATAGTGTCAGTCAGGCTGACCGCGTGCAGTCAGGCGGGCTGACTTAGAAGAAAGGAGCGGGGAAGAAGGATTATGCTTACAAACGGCGCATCGCAAGCGCACAACAAGGAGCTTTTTTTAGCCGCGCAAGCCGCGCTTCCCCGCATACACTTGCAATGGTTCGCGGCGGAAGACGAGGGGCGTACCGAAGAGCCGTCCGAGTACAAGATACGCAAGGCGCGGGAGGAAGAAGGGCGAGTCGCCAAAAGTCAGGAGCTTATCGGCGCGTTGGTGCTGTTGATTCCGGCTGTGACACTGTTGTTTCTTGCGCCGTCCATGCTGAAGACGTTTGTCGAGATGCTCCGTTTTTTTCTGTCAATGGCGACGGAGATCGATCCGGTTACGGATAGAAGGATCGCCGGCATGGCGCTGCTTTATTTTGTCAAACTGTGCCTGCCCATCATCGTGGTTGCTATGGCGTCGGCTGTTTTTGCGAACGTGGCGCAAGTGGGGTTCCTGTTCACGACTAAGCCTTTGGCGCCCAATTTCTCCAAGATATTGCCGCGCTTCGGCAAGTACTTTCAAAAAACGCTTTTTTCCATGGAAGGCATCTTTAATTTTTTTAAATCCATTGTTAAAATGCTTGTCATCGGCTTGACCGCATTTCTGCTCATAAAATCGAAAATCAACGTGCTGACAAACATGCAAACCATGACTCTGTGGAAGAGCGTGAGTACTGTGGCGACATTGGCTATACAGATGCTTATTCTGTCGTCTCTGTTTCTGCTCCTTTTGTCTATTCCCGATTACATGTTTCAGCGGTGGCAATACCGGGAGTCGCTCAAGATGTCCAGAAAGGAAGCCGAGGAAGAGCGTAAAATGCACGAAGGTGATCCGTACGTAAAGGCGCGGCTCAGGCGGCGTATGCGGCAGATTCTGACCAGAAACATGGCTATCAACGTTGCCAAAGCCGACGTGGTCATCACGAACCCGACTCACTTCGCGGTGGCGTTGGAGTACCACATGGGAGAAGGCGGCGCGCCTGTCGTAACGGCGAAAGGCGAGGACGAGATGGCGTTCCGTATCAGACGCATCGCGCTTGACAACGGGGTGCCTATTGTGGAGAATAAACCCTTGGCGCGCGCCTTGTATGCGGAAACCGAGATTGGCGATGAAGTGCCGGAACAGTATTGGCAGGCGGTTATTCTGGTGTTGCAGAAAGTATGGGCGATTAACGAGGAAAGACGAAAGAATGCCCGTTGAGGTAAAAAGGAAAAAATATGGCGGATGTGGGAAAACCTTCTGATATTGCGCTTGCGGCGAGCGTTGTTGCGGTAATAATCATGTTTATTGTCCCGCTCCCTACGGTTGTGCTTGACGCATTGATGGCGTTAAATTTCGTCCTCTCTATAGTTATTCTTTTGACAGTACTATATACAAAAAAAGCGACCGATTTCAGCCTGTTTCCAGCAGTACTGCTTGCGGTTACGGTTTTTGGGCTGGCGCTGAACATTTCATCTACACGGCTTATATTGACCAAAGGAGAGAATTTTGACGGCGACATGATACGGGCGTTTTCCTCCTTTGTAGTTGGTTCGTCCAACTCAATGGACGGGCTCGTGGTAGGATCAATCATATTTGTCATCATTATTGTTGTGCAGGTGGTGGTGATAACAAAAGGAGCCACGCGTACATCGGAAGTGGCGGCGCGGTTTACGCTAGACGCTATGCCGAACAAGTACATGGCGATTGATTCGGAGTACAGTTCCGGCGCCATTACGGAAGAGGAGGCTCGCAATCGCAAAGCCGAGGTGCAGCAGGAGGCGGATTACTACGGTTCAATGGACGGCGCGAGCAAATTTATTTCAGGCAACGTGAAAGCCGGCATCTTTATTACCGTGGTGAATGTCCTCGGCGGCATTATTGTCGGAACGGTGATGCATGGCGAACCGATTGGGTCCGCAGTGAACAACTACATACGCTTCACCATAGGAGACGGGCTTCTATCCCAATTTCCGTCCTTGCTTGTGTCCACCGCAGTCGGCATCGTCGTATCGAGAGCCGCAACACCGGGCGATCTTGGGCAGGAAGTGGGCGTACAGTTCACCCGAGACGCCCGCATTTACTGGATTTCCGCGTTTGTATTGCTGGGACTTGCCTTGTTGCCGGGTTTCCCGCATGTCGTGTTGTTTGTCATGGCGGCGCTCATCGGGTATTACGCATATACCATCACGTTGAAGCAACGGCAAAAGGCGCGGGACGAATCCCTTACGGCGGGAAAGGCGGTGAAGCCCAAGGAAGATACGGGCGAGATGCCTTCCATTGTGCCGCTTGATGCGCTCTCCCTAGAGTTGGGCTACGGGCTTATTCCGCTTGTCGATAAAGACAAAGGCGCGGAATTGCTTGAGCGCGTACAGGGGGTGAGGCGGCAGTCCGCTCTTGATCTGGGCTTGGTGATTCCCAAGATACGCATCATTGACAACATGGCGCTTGAACCTTCAGAATACTGCTTCAAGATACGGGGCGTCGAGACGGGCAGGGGCAAGATACGCATGAACTACTACATGTGCATCAATCCGGGCTATGTAAAAGAAGAGTTGTACGGTGAAAAAACGCGGGATCCGGCGTTCGGGTTGCCAGCCGTGTGGATAAGCGATGAAAAGCGGGATGAAGCCGAACGCTTGGGATACACGGTGGTTGATCCGCCCACCATTATTTCAACTCATCTGACCGAGATCATCAAACGGAATGCGCCTGAAATACTGGGACGACAGGAAACGCAGGCTATTATTGAAACGATAAAAAAGGAGTATCCTGCGGTTGTCGAGGAGGCTATGGGAGCAAAGGCGTTAAGCCTTGGAGAGATTCAGAAAGTGTTGCAGAATCTCCTGAAAGAACAGGTTTCTATCCGTAATATGGTGACGATTCTAGAGGCGCTCGCCGATTATGCTCCGCTGACGCATGACGCCCGCTTTCTTACGGAAAAAGCCCGTCAGGCGCTCGGCAGACAAATTTGCCACAGGTACGCGGACGAGAACAAGATTCTCCATGTCCTGATCCTTGAGCATAGCCTTGAGCAGAAGATCGTTGACAGCAAAGTTGACACAACTTCCGGCGCCGTAGCCGCGCTGGAGCCTTCGGTGCAACGCTCATGGATAAAGGCGCTGACCCGCTCCATAAGCGCGGTTCAAGAACACGGGTATCTACCGGTTGTTGTGTGCGCGGAACAGGCGCGTTTCCTTGTCAAGTCGTCAACCGAGCGGGAACTGCCGGAACTGGTTGTGCTGTCCGTGCCGGAAATTTCCTCCGATATTACGCTTGAGTCATTGGGTACGATACGGCTGGAATGATGGACAG
>JAITAW010000144.1 GCA_031283905.1 Treponema sp.
AGTCATTATATTATAGTAAGATATTTACATGGTTACACACTATGGCACACGATGACACAAGTCGTTGCACTTAAGCCCGTTATGCGAAGGGTGCGCTTTTTACAATTTATATTTTACGATTATTTTTTTTCATTTCATTTTCATCTATTGTTTTGTTTTTCCTATATGATTCTACTAAAACACCTATTTTCCCGTTGTTTTTATTATATTCTATTTCTTCAGCGTCATCATCTATTATTATATCATAATTATATTTTTCAATATTTTTCTTTATTCCTTTTTCTTCCGCATCATAATTTTCTCTTGTTATTATTTTTTTTTGAAAATATTTCCTTAAATTAAAATAATCTAATATTTCCATTGTCCTCATTCTTTTTGAATTTGTCCATAATATCAATTCATGCCTTGTGGATATTATTTCAAGAAAATTTATTATTCCAGGACGTAATGTTGAACCCAATTCGTCAATAATTGTATTATCCATATCTATTGCTATTTTCATTTTATATTCCTTTTATTCATTTCAGTTTTTTTCAAGAAAATATTAAAACATATCAGCCATAAATCTTTTTATTATATACTTTTGATTTTGGCGCACATTTCGCATAACGGCTGCTTTGCCGATACATCTGCCGTCAGCCGCCAGCCGCCCGCTAAGGTAAAAATACACGGAATACGCTGCCGCCGGCGCCGCTTTCGGCGCTGATGGTTCCTCCGTGGGCGGAAATAATGGCGGCGGCTATGGCAAGTCCTATGCCGGCTCCGCCGGTGCTCCGGCTGCGGGATTTATCGGCGCGGTACATGCGCTCGAAAATGCGCGGTAGATCCTCAGGCGCTATGCCGGATCCGGTGTCCGTGATGGAAATGCGCCGGCTTTTGGAGGATGGTTCTATGGTGATGGCAACGCTTCCCTGATCCGTGTACTGTATCGCGTTGGACAAGAGGTTGATAAACACCTGTTTAAGCCGATCATAGTCGGCCTTAATGGGGCTGGGGATGAGGTTCAGCGTTATAGCAACGCCCTTTTTATAAGCCGCCGCCTTGAATTGTTCAGCCGTAATGCGCAGCAACTCCGCAAGATCAAACTCTGTTTTGTCAAGGTTTATATGTTCCCACTCCAAATTGGTCAGGGTGTTGATGTCCTGCACCAGCCGGATAATCCGCATGATTTCTTCGTGGCAGCTTGCAAGATGCTTCCGATCCATCACCCAAACGCCGTCAAGTATGGCTTCTATAGAACCCTGCAAATAGGTGAGGGGAGTGCGCAGTTCGTGGGCTATATCGGAGACAAGCTGTTTTTGGCGGCGATCTCCTTCTTCCAATTCACGCGCCAGTTCGTTTATTGAACGGGAGAGACCGGCCAACTCTTTTGTCTTGTAACGGTCGCTGAGGCGGATCTTAAGATTTTGCCGGTTGCCGTTCCCGGAAGAATGCGCGGCGGCGATTTGACGCGCCGCTTCCTCCGCTTTGAGGATGGGATGGGCTATAGCGCGGGACAACAACATTGAGATAATGACGCTTAATAGAACAAAAGCAAGACCCGCTATGAGAAAGAGGCGGTTTACGGAGGACAAAAACAGCGTCTCCGTCTCGCTGTAGAAGAAAGGTCCGTATGTTTCTACGCTTAGGTTTCCAACAAGCTGTCCGGCGCGCCGTATGGGGTATTGCTGACGCTGAAACGAGCCGCTTACCCGAAATTCGCCTTCCATACGAGCCGCGATGGACTCCACCACTTCCATACATTCCCGCATATTATGGGAACGGGCATCCCAGATGCAATCGCCCCTTTCATCAGATATGGTCAGGATATAGCCTTCGTGGATAAAATACATACCAATCGCTTCTATGGCGGCGCTGTCGAAACTATCGCTGTTTGGGTTGTACTGTTCGCTTATAACTCGGACAATATCGTTGTTTTTTTCGGCGATGTTTTGTTTTATAAGACCGGTGAATATCTGCCGCGTGATCTGGTTCACCATGAAGGTAAGTACAACCAGGGCGAGGCTGATAAAAAGAACGTACGTCAGGGTCAAGCGGCGCGTGAGGCTGATCATTGGGTTCCTCCGATACGGTAGCCCATGCCGTATACCGTGGCGATATATTTGGGCGACTTTGAATCATCCCCGATTTTTGCGCGGATCTTTTTTATGTGCGCATCAATGGCGCGGTCAAATACGTCATAACCGCCCCCCTTTATGGATTCCAGAATTTCATCGCGGGTAAAGATTTTAGCTTGCCGCGACAGCAGGAGGGCGAGGATGTTGTATTCATCGCGGGTAAGGGCGATTATTTTTCCATTGCGGGTGACGCTCCGCTGTTCCGTATCAATGATGAGGTCGCGGTACTGTAAAAGCCGGCGCGGGTTAGCCTGCGGGCTCTCAACATCCCCGGCTCTCCGCAAAGCGGCGTCCACCCGCGCCATAAGCTGACGGGGGCTGAAAGGTTTTGTTACATAATCGTCCGCGCCTGTTTTGAGTCCCCGGATGATGTCCGCTTCCTCAACTTTGGCGGTAACCATGATAATGGGAATGTTTGACGTTTCCCGTATTGTGCGGCAAAACTCCTCACCGGAGAAGTCAGGGAGCATAAGATCAAGGAGTATCAGGGAAATGGCGTTCTTTTCAAAGATGTCTATGCCTTCTCTGCCATTTCTGGCGCAGAGGACTGTATAGCCGCTTGCTTCAAGGTAGGACTGGATGAGTTCAAGAATTTTCTTTTCATCATCCACAACAAGTACGGTCTGCTTGCGTTTCATGCAAGCCAGTATATCACAGGATTATAAAAAAATAAGGAGTTTGTTATGGCGCTTATTAATGTCATAAACGAGGTCTTGCACTGTATCAGGGTACGGCTCTATCCCAATTACCTTCACAACGTGGAAGGCGCGTACCAGCTCTGCGGCGGGTTCGTGGTCAACACGGGTTACTTCTCGATTCACCCGAATGTGGGCGGAACCTTTGACAAAATCACCGAGGGGCATGACGCGAAAAAGCATCCGGTAACATTCCGGTTCCGCACCCGCGCCCCTTTACGGGCGCTTGCGGAGCGTATCGTGGTGGAAAGTGATACCCGCTATATTGGGAACTTTCGGTTAAATGCCCTGTGCGGCAGTGTGAATGTTGAGAAAAGCTTTTGGGATAAATTGATGGAAGATCGCTTCCACATTGTTTGCTACCGAGGAGATGAACTGGCGAATGATATTAAGGTATATCAATTTATGAAAATACTATAAGGAAGTGAAAATGGAGGAAAACGCATTTGAACAGATTCAACAAATGGCGGGGCGCGTTAAAAAGGTGAATGACGCGCTCAAGTCCATAGCGGAGACAACGCGCTCCTGTTCGTGGTGGACGAATACGGGGCTTGATGGCGATTTGCAAAAAATTATCCGCAATCTTGATACAACGTACAGCGAATTGTGTGACCCCTGTCTCAAGATTGCCTTTGTTGGTACTACCTCATCGGGGAAGTCTACTTTACTTAATGGGCTTTGCGGACACCGGAGTGCACCGACGGAAGCAGGGGAAATGAGCGCCGGCGTGGTGCGAATCCGTGATGATAAAAAGCTGTCAATGCGGGTGCTTGACACGCCATACAGGGCATGGTGCATCGGTGACTACGATGTTCATTCCGATGAAGATATATACAAGGCGCTTCAGGATAAAGACATCGGTATTATGCACCAATATTGGAAGGCAGTTACAGAAAACAATGAAGTCAAGGCGCCTCAGATTGAAATACCATACCGCTCGCCCCGAAGAACGGCGGAGTTCCCCGGTTTTCCATGCCGTCTGAACTTGGGCTTGAACTATATGACTTACCCGGACTCAAAAATAACAATGATGCTAAGAATCTTGCTGTTATCCAACAATACCTTGCCGGTTCATTCCTGTTAGTCGTACTCAACTACAGCGAGACAGACACGGAGAAACGGGCGAAGCTTTTGGCTGAAATTAAGCGCATTGTGCAGAGTGTTTGCAAAAACACCGAAGCGCTTATGTTTGTGCTGAACCGTATTGATGAGCGGAACAAGGAGGACTATCCGCTTGAAGATCGGACAGCCAAGTTGAAAACGGACATCAAGAATAATCTGGAGCTAAAAAAGGAACCGGAGATTATCCCTATGAGTGCGCTTCCTCTGTATCACGTACAAAGCGCGTGGGGAGCAGAAGCAAGGCCGCTATATGAAAAAGATGATTCTGACAAACGAAAATCAATGGAACACCTGAAAGGTTTTTTTGAAGACTGTCCCAAAATTATCAATTCCATTAAAAAAGAAGATGGCGATAAAAAACAATGGTTTAACAACCATGACGCGGGCAATTTGGACGAGTGGGAGGCCGATGATATTCCCCGGCTCTTAGGTTGGGTGTATAAGTATTCGGGAGCGATGCGGTTTTGGGAGACACTCCGGCGAAAACTCGCCGAACAGATTGGAGCTATCATCATCAACCCGGCGCTTGGCGAAACGGTCAGCGCCCTTGAAGAATTTTCTCGGAGGCTTTCGGGCAAGAACGGCGTGATGGAGACTCTCCGTCTTTCATCAGAAGAAGCGATCCAACAGAAACGGGAAGAAGTTGAAAAGCTTGCTTCGAATATTAAAAAAAAAATTGAACGACTTCAAAACGCAATTCAGAAAGGACTTCAGCGCAAGCATCGAAGCGTGTCGTAAACAAGATGAAACAGCCCTTGCCCGTACCGATTACGGCAGGCGTTTCATATCGATTATTCAGGTGTTACGGGAAATCGCAGATGATGTCCGCGAAACGGTAATGGTACCGATCCGCGATGCCTTAATAGATAGCGATAAACTTGATCTGCTGGAACAGACCCTTGGCGATTCGGTACCGAAGGAACTTGCTCACAATATTGACAGGGCGGTTATACGACTGATTCAAAAGGGGTACCTGCCTAAAGATGCGCAAAACGGACGCGAACTTAAATGTCGTTCCGATAAGGAGTCAGAGCATCAGGATGCAATCAAGGAGATAAAGCTGTTACACAGGAGCTGGGAATACTTTGCCGGGTTTGTTGATAAGGCTCTCCTTGCCCGCAGTCAGTTCCTCTTGCAGGAAAAACTTAACTTCTTTGGGGAACGTACCGAAAAAATCCTGCACGCTTCAATGACTAAACTTGCCGAGAAATTGAAGAAAGAACTTGGCGAAGAGAACGTGCAAGGTTTACTCTCGCCGGTTACATTACAGAAAAAACGGGAAATTACACTTCCCTATAATGTCTTTGACAGTATTACTGTAAAAGGCGCTGTCGAACGCATGACGGAGACCGTTAGAGAACGGAATTAAGGGGCTGGAGCAATGTAGAACGTGAGTTTGTTACCTACAAGCTAAAATCCGCAGACCAAATGGTCGAACACTGGATGGCGGGGGTTGAGGCTGGACGGAATATTCTCTGGGACGCAATGGGGCAGGCCATGGGGCAGAATGCCGAAGATGTGATGGGCGAATACGACAAATCTTTGAAAGATGCTGAACAACGCATCGAAAAAAACCTCAATGCTCAAGTCGAGGTGCTAAAACAAGACAAAGAAGCGATTATTGCGGCGGCGGCCAGTGTATTTACTGGAATTGAAGCGGAAGCGCGGAACTTGAGCGCCGCACAACAGGAAGCATTGGGGCAAAACCGTGACGTTGGTATTTGTCATTCGCAATTAGGGACACGCGCGGATTTTACCGGCAGCGTGTTTGACCCTGCCTTTGATCCAAAAAATGACAGCGCCTTTGTAGAATGGGGTAAGCGCACACCGCTCAATATGCCGGAGTGCCTACCCTGCCCGTGTTGCACTTGAGCCTAATGAAGGAGCCGCACGAGAGAAGGTTTTTGAAAGTATCCGTGCAAGTGTTGCCGAATCGAAAAAATCAATACTTGATACCATCACGATTGATGATTTTAATCCGGGTGATTTGAAAGATCAAAACACCAGAATATTATCGCTATGCGGGTCAATTACTTCCAGCGGGTCCAGGCTAGGCTCAAAGATGGTATTTACTATGATTTAGCGGAACATATATCACTTAATATCACAGAGCAGTTGTAATCAATATGGCAAGAAGCGATTATCGCAACAACGCCCGAAGCGCCAAAGGGTCTTGCGGTAATCGGGACTGATACCATAAACGCCTCTCTTACAAAAGCACTGCGCGCAAATAGCAAAAGTGCATTTGGACAACTGTTTACTGGTACCGATGGCATGCCGGTAAACAATGGCTTTGCCGCTCTGCTCAAATCCATCGCACAAGCACCAGCAGAATATCTACTCAATCTTGATCCACGATATGAGCAGCTTTCTTCGAACCTGTTGCGCAAAGCAAACATTTATAATAAAGGGCTATGCGATGATAAGATAGGTGCGAAAACTGCAAAGATGTATGCCAAGAACAAAGATGCATTCACCGGCAAAGACGAAAACGGCTTTATTACAGCGGTAAAAGAGGATATTCCGCTAGTCCGGGACATTCTTGACATTTTCCTGCCACGCCCATTTGTTACTCTGGCGTCCATTGCGCTCAAAGCTGCGGGTAAGGTGGGTGAAAAGAAAGAGAACCCCTTTGCGGGACTTTCCACACCGGAAGAAACTCCGGCAGTAAGTCAGGAACCGATGGCCGATGAAGCGATAATTGAAGACATCAAAATGCGTCTTGAAGTGTTCTATCAAATACTGGAGAAGATGCTGTTTGATACCGATTTCGGGTTTATCGGCTATTACCGGGCATTCATGGAAGAATTCAGAAGAGCTATCAACGACGAACTCAACGAGGATGGTGCAATAAAACATCTGTCATTCAATTACCGCCAACAGATATGGCCGAACGAGCCGGAGTTTAAATCTACCGCATTTAGGAAACAGCTTGAGAAAACAGTTTCCGAACTCAGAAGTCTGACTGGGTAATATGCAAGAGGTATCTCGCTCCGGTGTGTAACCGGAGCGACTGGTGTACTATACTGCTACACTAAAACGGTAATAGGAGCAACCAAGCTATGCCTAAACCCCCCGTTTTCACCGAAATGCCCTACGAACACATCCCTGAAGGATTCCCCAATCCTGCAAAGGACTTGCTCAAAAATCTTTCGCCGGGTAAACTGCTGCAAAACATAAAAGAATAGGGAGCCAAAGAAAATACCGCTTCGGACATTTCGGTCATGGGAATGCGCTTGATGATCCCCGCGTTGTTCACCAGAATATCATATCCACTACCCCCGCGTCCCGCTCAATTTTTTCGGGCGTATACGATGCGCTGTCCCGGTGGAAGCGTTCACGCAACGAACGTTTGCTTTGAAGTCCGTTCTGTTTGTTCCTTACGGGGAAAATGGCGAAGTGGAACTTGTGGCTCACTATGCCATATACAAAGCGCCGACATCAGGCAAAACTATAAGCGCTCTCATCGTGTTGCGGGATGTGCAATCAAGACCGTGGACGCCTAATATCGGCGGCGATGCCCTCCCCGCGCCGGATGCGGATCTCAAACGCTTCTGCGAGCAGGGCGTAGCGGAATTCTTTACCGGCAGACGGCGCTGACTCAGGAGAACTGGATCGCATGGGTTGCGGAATTTGACAAACTTGGCGGACTGGAAAGAGATCAAAAAGGCGTTCAAGTTGCCAAAGATGGCAATTATTTGAAATGGCTTATTCCGCCGTACGAAGTCCGGCGGCGGAATTTCCTCTCGGAATGATTATGATTGAATACGATTGATAAAGCAACGCCTGTTTTTGCGCACATCGCGCTGTCGGTGATGAAGCGGTATACGATGGAACAGGCAAGATGGCATTACGAGCTGGACTTGTGTTGCAAAACATATACAGTTCGGGCCTTTTTCTGAATAAGCCGGAATATAAAAGGTGAGTGAAGTCCATGCTTGACTTCATTCCGAAAACGCAACATCGGAAAGACTTGTTTGACGTAAGCTGCTGCCTCATAGCCCTCTTTTGCGTTTTTTGCGTTGCCAAGGCAGAGAGAGCGGTCTTGTCGGCAGCTTCTTGATTGCGGGGATCGTGCGGGCAATTATCTTGAAACGTCTTGTTCCGCTATGTTCACCTATTTTTCTACAAAATGCTCAATAAAGGCTATGTGGAAGATCAAGCTGAAGAAATAACATCCGGTGCGGCTCTGGCGTATAAGGGGATTATGAACGAACTAAGAGCCTCGGGGTATGTGAATTTTGTGAAGGTTCCTCGTATAATCCACAATCTTGATAAGGACATATTGTAAATATAAAGAAAGTTTTAAGACGATACTTTTAAATACTAATTTTGGGGGGGCGCCCCCCCCCCCCCCACCAGCGAGGAATATGTATATTAAATTGAAATATTAAAAAA
>JAITAW010000220.1 GCA_031283905.1 Treponema sp.
ATTGGATATTGTCTATGGTTTAATTTGGGAATAGTATAAGAGCAGCGCGGAATGATGTTCTCAATACATTGGATAGTATCTTTTTCACACAAAACAGTAGAAACGGTATTATTACTTTGCTAAACGAAAATGCAGCCAATTCTGACATTAGTTTGTATTTGTCAAAAACGTATAGCGGCATGACTATCATAAAAGCCGAAGCGGACTACAATTTAAGTGCCGTTACTTCAAGCGAGGGGATAGAAAATACGTTAATCAATCGTTTGATAACATGGGAAGAAATAGCCCCCGTTGTCCGTTCATTGGGTATGCAATGGAAAGCCGAATATGAAGCTGAACAAACAACCATTCCCGCCGCAGACATCAGCAGCGAGGGTGAACAGTCTGGCATTGATACGGTTTTATTGGATATTTCCGACACCGACAAGGCGAGGCTTGCAGAGCAAGTCAAGGCGAACCCGCGCTCCCGCGAAACCGTGAAAATAGTTAAGGAGCTTTACGGGACTTCGCCTTTCCCCATTCCGCAGATCATACAAAAGCTGACGGAGCTTACGGAAAACGGGCGGCTTGACATTCCCGATCCGCAACCCCACGCCGAAAAATTATTAAGCGTGGAAGATACGTCTGCCCCATCATTAGCAATATCGGGCTTTGTTAAATCAAAACTTGAAACAGACGAGAAATTTACAAGTACGGAGTTGTTTGCGGAAGCGGCAAAAGCATACGGCGATACAATGGCAAACAATGCTTTTACCTCAAAAGACGCTTACGACGCTATGGAGCTTGGTGTAAATCAGTATATATTATCGCAGGACAACATCACGCCGGATAGTATGCTGAAAATGCTTGAATTGCTGCCCTCTCAAACAAGGCGTACTGATAGTATGGAAAAATTCCAGCAGTTTTCTACCCCGCCGAGCATCGCGTATCTTGCGAACTGGACGGCGAACGTCGGCGCGGACGATATAATACTTGAACCCTCTGCCGGTATCGGCGGTATAGCGGTGTTTGCTAAAAAAGACGGCGCGACGGTCTATGTCAACGAGCTTGATAAACGGCGGCTTGAAATCATTAAAAATCTGCCCTTTGACGGTTTCTACAATGAGGACGCGGAGCAGATCAACAACATTTACGGCGGGAAAGTTGAACCTACCGTAATCGTTATGAATCCGCCTTTTTCGTCGTCGGCTGAAAGAAATATACACAATACCAAAATTGGAGCGAAACACATTGAGGAAGCGTTAAAAATGCTTGCCCCAAACGGACGGCTGGTTGCCGTTGTCGGGCAGGGTATGGCGGACGACGCACCCGCTTTCCGAAGCTGGTGGAAAGGGATTAAAGAGGAATACAATGTTAAGGCGAACATAGGCATTGACGGCAAGAACTACAACAAATACGGTACAAGTTTCGGAATACAAATGCTGGTCATAGATAAAACCGGGGCTACGACCGAACCCGTAAAAACCGCTTTTGTAGAAGATTTGTCGGATTTACAAAATTTATTGGGAGGAATCAGAAATGACAGACCAAGCATCCAAATTGAAAATGATAGCAGAAATGAACAAAACCCCATTACAGTGGCACGTCCTGACGCTGTTACAGAAAGACAGCCGGACGGAGGCCGTCTGCCAGAGCGTGAACGAAACGACCCTGTATCTGACACAGGCGGCGGAGCTGATCCCGCAGTTGTTGGAGATAGACGGGAGCAGACCGACGCACCGGAGATTGATACGGATATTGGAGGAACTTCCGGCGTTTCACCCGGACTTGCAGATGTCTGCGCTGATGGGATTGCACCAATCGTCAACGGAGAGCGACATAGAGGAAATGAGGTCAGAAATGACGCGGATATTGACGCTCCCCGAATTGGCATTGCTGATAGCGGACAATCTGCTGGGCGTATTGAGCCGAGAGTAAGACCTCCGAAGCCCGTAAAAACCGAACTCACGGACAGCATTTTCGAGCAATACGAGCCGCAGCCGTTGTTACTGGATAACGTACAGC
Organism: Treponema sp.; assembly: GCA_031283905.1. GTDB lineage: Bacteria > Spirochaetota > Spirochaetia > Treponematales > Breznakiellaceae > JAIRKH01. The sequence goes on from JAITAW010000220.1 coordinate 2,005, forward strand.
CCCACCCCGCCAATATCAGCGAGAGCGCGGCTATGAGCGCGATACAGCCGCCGCCTGTAACATATAAGCCTAACATACCCCAAAAAATCATTGACAACGGTATATTGTCCGACGTTCAGTTGGAAGCGGTTACTTATGCCGGGCAAAGCCATAGTCAGACCTTGCCCAGCGGAAACGCAAGGGGTTTCTTTTTGGGCGACGGCACAGGCGTCGGCAAGGGGCGGACGATCACCGGCGTTATTTTAGATAACTACGTTCAAGGCAGTAAAAAGGCTGTATGGTTAAGCGAAAACAGGGGTTTAGTGCCGGACGCGAAAAGGGACGTTAAGGCTTTATTTGGCGATTCCGATTTAGTGACGGAATTTGAGGGTGGCAAAAAAGCGGCGAAGTCTTTAAGCAATGACAAAGGCATACTTTTCGCTACCTATTCTGCGCTATCAAAAAGTTTCGATCAAAGCGGCTCTAACTTTGAAAAAATAGTAAACTGGCTCGGCAAAGATTTTGACGGCGTTATCGTATTCGACGAAGCGCATAACATGGCAAATTCTATCGCTACCAAAGGCAACCGGGGAATAAAAAAGGCAAGCCAGCGCGGAATGGCAGGGCTTGCGATACAGGAAGCCTTACCAAACGCGAAAATCATCTATTCCTCCGCGACCGGCGCGACCGAAGTGGAAAATTTACGGTACGCGGAGCGTCTTGGCTTGTGGGGCGAGGGTACGGCGTTCGCTAATGGCGATGATTTTGTGCATAAAATCAAAGCCGGAGGGCTGGCCGCTATGGAACTTATCGCAAGGGATATGAAAGCGATGGGCGTGTATTTGTCGCGGAATATAAGCTATGAAGATGTTGTCTATGATAAAATTGTCCACGAACTGACGCCGGAGCAACGGAAAATATATGACGAGCTGGCGCGGTCATGGCAGATCGTCCTTCAGAACATAACAAAAGCATTGGAAACGACCAATCAGGATAAGGACGGTACGGCAAAAGGACAGGCATACAGCGCGTTTTGGGGCGCGGAGCAACGGTTTTTCAATCAGATTCTTACCGCTATGCAAGTGCCGAGCATGATAACGGATATTGAAACGCAGTTAGAAAATGATAACTCTATCGTCGTTCAGCTTGTCAGCACAAACGAAGCGGCGCAGGAACGGGAATTTGCGCGGCTGCTGGAACAGGATTTAGAGCTGGATGATTTTGACCTGACCCCCAAACAAATGCTGATGTCGTATATCGAAAATTCCTTCCCCGTCGTTCAGTTTGAGGAATATTTGGACGATAACGATAACGTCAGAAGCAAGCCGGTGTATGACAGCGAGGGCAATCCCGTATTCAACCGTGAAGCCGTCCGACAAAAGGAAATGCTGCTTGATAAATTAGGCAGCATTAAAGTACCCGCGTCCGCGCTGGATATGATAATAAACCATTTCGGGAGCGATATGGTTGCGGAAAATACCGGGCGAAAACGGCGTGTTGTCGTTAAGGACGGGAAAGCCAAAGAGGAAAATATCGCAAGCAAAAAGGAAGCTGATGTCACAGCGTTTCAGGACGGCGACAAGCGGATTATTGTGTTTTCAAAAGCTGGAGGAACGGGCAAAAGTTATCACGCCGACAAGTCCGCGAAAAACCAGCAGCACCGCGTACATTATTTGTTGCAGGCGGGCTGGCAGGCTGACGCGGCGGTACAGGGCTTCGGGCGTTCTCACAGGAGCAATCAGGTTTCCGCGCCCACGTTTGCGTTAGTGACCACCGACTTAAAGGGACAAATGCGCTTTATTTCCACCATAGCCAAACGGTTAGACCAGTTGGGAGCGTTGACGAAAGGACAGCGGCAAACAGGAAGTCAAGGTTTATTTACCGCTGGGGATAATTTGGAAAACGCTTTTGCCGCTGATGTTCTTTCGCTGTATTACAAAATTCTCATTCAAAACGGAGTACACGGCGTCCCGGACGGTATTTCTATCATTGAGAAGTTAGGGTTAAAAGATAAGCTCATTGACGAGTATGGGGGTATCAATACCAATGCGCCGGAGCTTCGTGAGGTCAACAAATTCTTGAACAGAATCCTGTCCCTTGAAAGCAGCGAACAAAACGCTGTCTTTGACGGTTATGCCGAAAGATTACAGGCGGCGACCGAAAGAGCTTTACAAGATGGCACACTTGACAAGGGGCTTGAAAACTACCGGGCGGACAAGGTTGTTTTGCGGGAAACGCACGATATACGGGTGGACGAAAACACAGGGGCTACGACAAAGTATTACAGCCTGACCGCCCATAATAAAATCAAGCCTTTGCACTTCAATCAGGTAAATACAAATCATCATTCTTTTGTCGGATTCTATCAAAATGAAAACACCGGCGCGGTCAGGGCGGTTTTCAAAACATCATCGACCACCGACCAATACGGCGATATTACCGACAATTTCAAACTAACGGGACAAGACGGCAACGAATACATTCCGCAATACAGGCTTGAAAATAATTGGGAAGAAATCACCGCTAAACAAGCCGGGGAACTGTGGGAAAATGCCGCCCGCGAACTGCCGGAATTTCGCACAAATAATCTGCACTTGATAGGCGGTACGGTGCTGCCGGTGTGGGATAAGCTGCCGACCGAAAATGTGCGGATATACCGTGTGCTTACGACTGACGGCGAAATGCTGATAGGCAGGGTAATACCTGAAAACGAGATTGACAGCACGTTGTACAGATTAGGGTATGAAAGAGAAAAAGACAATGTAAAAACGGAGGATTTGATAAAAAGCATTAAATACGGCGATACGGTTTATCTTGATAACGGCTGGCGGATCATGCAAAAGAAGGTGTCTAACGAACAGCGAATTGAAATCATAGGCGCGGAATATAACCATTCCGATTTGCTGGCTAAAAAAGGCGTGTTCACCGAGAGGATAGCCTATCAAACAAGATACTTTATTCCCGCGGAAAAAGACACGGCTAAAATTTTGGACGAAATAATGAAAATTTCGCCTTATAGTAGGATTGAGAACAACAATGAGCGTATAGCGGCAAAATCCCATGTCGCAAAGGGTAAACCGTCCATATTGGATCAGCTAAAAAGGCCGCCTGTCCCCGGCGCGGATGCGCCAAGAGGAAAAGTGTCCGAGGTGTGTATATAGGGCGCAACGCGCCCATTGGAGCAATGCGGCAATCGTCCCGTATGTGGACGGTTGCCGCGTTTCATTTTTTGCTTGTTTTTATTCGCGTAAGGTGGTATAATAATTTCTATGAAAATGAGAGGTGATTGTTTTGAGCGCAATGGCGAGAAAAGATATAATGACCGTTAAAGAAGCCGCAGATAAATGGGGTATTACTGTTCGGCGGGTGCAGGAGATCATCCGGGAAGGTAAAATAGAGGAAAAATACAGAAAGCAAATGTATCTGATCGGGAAAGCGTGGGTCATGCCTGCGAACACGCCAAAGCCCCCCGATTTGCGAAAAGTGCGATACAATAAAAAGAATGAAAGCAAGTAATAAATAATACCAATTAGGCGGCTGCCCATCATGTGGGGCGGCCGCCGTTTTTTTGTGCCTTTATTTTTGGTGATAGTCGCAAACAGTGTTGATTTACAGGGCTAAAAGATTCTGGGATTTGACAGTTTCAATCGTCGAAAAAGAGCCGTTGCGGGAGGTCATCATTTCTTAGAACCCATATTCAAAGTAATTCAAAGCAATCTGCGTAAAAGCGTATGAATATGCGAGATATAGATGAAA
>JAITAW010000254.1 GCA_031283905.1 Treponema sp.
TTACCAAGAGGTAGCCCCCTATTATGTGCAATATGATACCCGTACGTGGACTTCTTCATCAAGCGAAAGCGATGGCAACAGAACTTCTATCAAAGTAACCATTAATAAAGGGCAGAATAGCGGGAATGTTACTAAAGCGAGTCAGCCGCAGCAGGCGTCCGTAAAGATCGACTGCCAAACCCCGGGCGCGGCAATCACCTACGCGACGAGCGAAGCCCATGACATTGAGGGCATGGGCATAGCCGACAACACTTCACCCGCGCCGTGGGTAAACACGTTTACCGGCGGTACCAACGCCGTGATACGGCTGGGATTGCCCGATCATAGTACATCCGATCCGTCTGATCCCGGTACGCCGTACGCCACCGGTTCAACATTACAACTCGGAAACGCCGACTACAACGCGCTCAAAGTCAAACTCATCGTGCAGGCGGAGAAGAGCGGCGCGAAAGCTTATGCCTATGAAAGCGCGAACAAGACCGTTGTGGAGTTCCGCTTCACAGCGACTGATCCGAGCGGCGATTACGCGGGCGGTGGCGGGCGCGACATTGGGCAAGGCGAAAAGCTGTGGATACAGGGCGGGGATTCCCCGTCCGGAACCTCCGGCATACCGGACTATCCGCTTTCATGGGACAACACCAGGACCGGTATGCATCTTATGACCGGACTAAACGAATCAACTCCCGCCGCGACAACATGGTACTGGGTCTCGTGGGAGATCAGCGCGATAACGTACATCGGGTTTGCCGCCGGTCCCACGGACGCGGAGAGCCAAAACGGACAGGGACCCTACAACTACAGCGTAGCCATTGAAGGCTGGTCCCCGTACAAGGAGGCGTACGCGCTCTACGCGGGTGAAAAGCGCGTTCTCCGCAGCGACCGTTGCGCCCGCGGCGGCAATGTCTATATCAACGGGCAGGGGCGCGGGGTATTCGGCTTCACAACGGTGCCCACGCCTAACCGTTAGGCAGTCCGCGCATGACATGAAGCCCGCTGCCCGGCGGCGGGCTTCATGCCTCCCGCGCCGCCAACACAACATATCTTTTTGAGCCATTGTTTCCGGCGGCATGGACGCTAGCCGGGGCAGCGGCAACCCTCCTCATGCGCCTTCTCTTTCGCAGGGTTGAAAATTTCATCCTAAAAAAATAAAAGGGGTTGTTTTTTCCTGAAGTATGTTATATCATTATTTAGAAAGCTCATTATTTCAAGCCCGGCATGATTTCTGTTGATGATCCGTTCTGCATATATAGGGTAGGGTGGTAAAGACGCTCCCGCGCATTTGTTTGAGGCGATTCCTACGGTTTTTCTGGTTGAAACTCCATAAATTGTTCTTTCAAGAAAAGTCCACGAGAATTGGTGGAATCGCGTGCTTTTATTAGAGCGCATCCCCCTGTGGTGTAATGTCCCGCAGGTTCGCGCTTGCTCCGGGGTAATTCATTTTTGCAGGAACTACCGGGCGCTATGGGCGTATGCCAGCCTGGGCTACGGGCGTATACCATGCTGAGCTATGGGCGTATACGCGGCGGGCGTTCGGGGCGTTTGGTGTAACGCCCCGTGTTTCGTGGCAATTCGTTTTTGGAGGAACTGGTATGATTATGAAAAAAAAACACATTTACATTCCGCTTTTTGCCGTTGTTGTCCCCGTTGTTTTTGCGGCGTGTACATCGGGCATGGGTATGGGGGAAGAAGTCGACATGCAAAACCCCAGCATATCCACATACAAACCTTTGAATAACGCCTATGTCAAGAGTGAATTTGAAATTGCGGGCGTTTGGGACGATAATGTCGCCGTAACGCGGATAGTCGTGTCCGTTACCGGTAAAAGCGGCGCTGCAGCCGGCGCTCCGTTGCTGGAATTTGACAACGCGAAGATTGACGCGGTGAAAAAAACATGGAAAATGACCATCGCTATTAACAAGGAAGGGGCATTTTTAATAACCGCGGTCGCGTATGACGCTGCCATGAACAAGATGTCGGATATAATTACCGTTACGGTTGACAATAGCCCACCGGTTGTGGAGAAAAGCTATATAACGCGCTACGACGGCGCGCCGCCGGTTATTTTGAAAGAAGATGCTTCCGCTCTTGAAACGATGCCTAAAAATTACGCGAATATCGATTATTTTCAAAACGAACGGTTCACCGTCAACGTATATCTAAAAGAATCCTACGGCATGAGGCGGTCCGCGCTTGAGTTATACGAAGCCGTGAACGGCTCTTTAGGAGAAACGCCCGTATACCGTCAGGAGTATGAGGGGCAGTCCATATTCTCCCCAACATGGCGTATTGACGCGGATGCCTTGCCCGGATCGGGGGGGGGGGGGGGGTGCCCTCCTTGAAGCCAGAGTAGTTTCGGTTGATGAAGCGAACAACTCCAGTACGGACGTTATAGGCTGGCTGCGGTATCAACCGGATGCGGACGCGCCGTGCGTTGAATTGATTACCCTGGAGTTCGGGGATGGAAAGCTTCATCTGCAGCCTAATTCCACCAGAGCGGTTGATCTCCGCGTCTATGACGACGACGCTTTGGGAGCGGTGTACGCGGGGTTGATCGCGCTTGAGGAGTGGAACGTCCTTACGGGCAACGCCGGCGGCGGCGCCGCTCTTGAAGCGTATATGATGGATGTCGTAAAAGGGGACGGAGTGGCCCGCAACGCGCTGAAAGCAAAACTGGGCGCGGTTCAAGCTGATAACATTTCCGTAGCCGGACGTACACGGGACAAGAGCGTCTCTCTTGCGACGGGCTCTTCACAGGTTGGAAGATATATGCTCGCGGTCCTTGTGCAGGATGATCCTGTTTATAAGGCGGGCGGGGAGGTTTGGTCTGTTTACACGAAACAGGCGGTTGTGCAGGATCAAAACGAGCCCAGCATCATTATAGAAGAGCCAACCGAAAACACATTCCCCGCTCTTACCAACGGCACGTTCGAGATAAAGGGTTATGCGCTTGACAACGGCGGGGCCAACGCGATTGCCATGGCCTTTATACCGTCCGCATTGGGGCAGGGCGCACTAGAAGACGTAAAAAACGCCCTGAAGGACGGCGGGAACGCGCCACAGGGCGTCAACGTCAAAATATGGCCAACAGTATCGGGGAACGGAATCGATTGGCCCATTGGCGGCGTTGTTTATAAAAAATACGAGTTCTCTTTTGAATGCGATGTTTTCAATGACTTTAAGGATTGTAACGGCGATCTTGAAAACGAAGGCAAACTGTTTGTCCTCTATGCAAAAGATGACAGCCACGATGTTTTTGAAACGTTCAAATTGCTGGCGTATAAGACGCCGCCTGTTGTCGTCAGCAGCCTTAGCCAAATTAGACAGCACGAAAGCAACAAAGATCTGACAATTTCTTTTACCGCGACAAGCGATGTGGGAATACAAGAGTGCAAGCTGGAAGATGTAACAGACCTCTCCGGAAATCCGATTTTTACTACATCGGACGGTAGCGGAACGTACAGCGTCGTTATACCATCATCACGATTCGCGGGCCTCCACGATGAAAACAAGACGTTCCGCATAACCGCGGTTGATGGGCTTGGAAACAAAGCCGCGCCGCAGTACTCGCTGTTTATAAGCGATATCCCCATGCTTGAAGACATAACGTCCGACTCCGCGGACGGGACGTACAAAATAGGCGACACGATTCGGTTCACCGCGTTGTTTACGGAATCCGTCTCTGTTACCGGAACCCCCAAACTCCGCCTTTACGCCGACGCAAGCTGTTCCGGAACCCCGTTTGAGGCGAAGTATGAACAAGGAGGCGGGTCCGTAAGCCTTACGTTTGCCTATACGGTTAAAGAGAACGATGAGGCCGCGAAGCTTTTCACGGCCGGCGCGGGCGTTTCTCCCATTGATGTGAACGGCGGCGCGATTACGGCGGCGTCCGGGGAAAGCGCCGTTCTCGACAAGGGACGCGCGCTTCAATCCGCGCGCAGCATAGCGGTTGACGGCGTAAAACCGTCCGTTACTGTCATAACTACGGCTTCAAGGCATTATAAAGAGGGCGAGACCGTTAATTTCATTGTTTCTTTCTCGGAAAAAGTGTTGGTAAGCGGCTCTCCGCTCCTTATGTTGAACGACATTACGGGCGGCTCCGGCTCCTATAAGGCGGACTATTATAGACCCGCGGCGGGCAACGGGCAGCAGTTCTCGTATGTCGTGAAAAGCGGAGACACGTCTTCCTCAGTCAACGGCGCTTACTTTTTGCCTGCGGACATGAATCTGATAACGGACGAGGCGGGAAACCCGCTTGCGCTTGGAGGAGCCGCCGCCAACGTTACCGGCGCAGCCGTGATCGACACAACGCCGCCGGACCCGCCTGTGTTGTACATCGCGGACGCTTCGGGCGGCGGCGAGACATTGCTTGCGGCGGACGGTTTTTACAACGCGGCGAAGCGCCTTGTCATCAAGAGCGCCGAGTCCGGCGTAACAATGAAATACTCGCTTGACGGAGAGGTTTCGTGGACGCCTGGCGCATACGTCGATCTTCCCGCGCCGACGAGCGGAGAGACGGTGTATCAAGTTACCGCAAAAGCCATAGACTTGGCGGGAAACGAATCGAATCTCACCGACACGCGGAACATCACGATAAGAAATAATCTTTCCGTACTTGCCGTTACAAGCAAAACGCCGGACGGCAATTACTCATCCGGGAAGACCGTTACGTTCACGGTTTCTCTTTCGGACGCGGTTGGGGTTGATGATCAAAACAAGGTTTCCATCACGGTTGAGGGGACGAAGGCGGACGACACTTCCAGTCTCTCAACGGCTGTTTCATTGCCGTCTCACTCGTCAAGGCAATCGGCTTTGTCCTTTGATTACGTGGTTCCGCTGCAAAGTTCGCGGGCGGTGATGCGCGACATACGGGTAACGCAGATCGATATGAGCGGCGTGACGACCGCTACGGAAACACGGGACCGGGACCCGCCACTTCGGGAAGCTGGAGCGTCAGCGCGGGGCTTGTAATAGACAATACGCCGCCTGAACCGAAAGCCGCGGGCTTCTCGCCTTCACGCAACGGCAAGGGAGAGATAGACGCGGACGCGATACTGCAGCAGAACAACACAATCGTCATTGAATTCGACGAGGAGGTATATGCGCAATCCGGCGGGACTATAACCATACGGCCGTGGGCTGCCGATGGAAACTGGGCGCTGCCGCCGGTGATAAAGGAGGCGGAATGGCAGGCTCTTTGGCAGAAGCTTTCCGCAGAAGAGAGAAAAACCCTGTTGCATCTTGACGCCAATGAGTATCTTTTGGACGAAAACAACGACAGGCTGCCTATGGAAACGGGAACGAACAGCGTTGAATTTAAGCCCGGGACGAGCAAGACTAACTTCTACAGGAAAACCACGCATGGGCTTATACCCAATGGGGGCGTGCCGGATACCGCTACAAAATACGTGCTGGCTTTCGGTCTTGGCCTCCATGACGATAAGGGGGACGCGGCGCGGGCCGTACTGGAAAAAGCCGGCTACCTGCGCCAGGAGATCAGCGTAACATCCGGCAATGTCAAGGTCAACGGTTCCAGGGTTGAGATTACCCTTCCTGAAGAGCTGCCTGACGGCAGGCAGTTTGAGGCGAACGTATCGGCGAACGCGTTCGCGGACGCCGCGGGTAACGGCGCGGAAAAAATTGACGGCTGGCATTTTTGGTCTCAAGGGATCGCCGAGCCGGTGATCAGGGTGAACCGCGCTTCTTACAAAGGCGAGAATCCGTTTACTACCCCATCCCAAACCTTACCTTTTGTAGACGTGCCTGTCCGCATTGACTGTGAAACGCCCGGGGCGGTTATCACGTATGGGATATTAGTGAACGGGAAGAGGAACGAGACAGGAGACTGGATCGCCACGGGAACATCGGGAACGGTTAGTATTACATCTATAGCCAACGCGACGGCATCAGAATTAACCGGCATTGACGCGAAAACGCCATATACGCTGAATTCTACATTCTATGCCGGTGATGGCGGCGGTGTTGGCGCTAACGGTTTCTATCAGGTGTCAAGCGAGACGGACTCCGCGTTAAAAAAGGCGCGCAAGGATTATAACAAAGCCAAGTCGAGCCGCGTTGCAGGTAGCGTCACCCTGGAGGCTGAGGGATATGAGGGCGTGTTCAAGACGGTGATGATGATGATGAACAACGGTACCAGCTCCGGCACCCAAGATATTTCCCGTTTCCGCATCGACGGTTCGGACGGAGCGGCAAAGGTCATTATTTCAGGCTTCCCATTCCACGGTATGCCAGAAAATTCCGATGATTATGGGCTCGATGCATATAGAATCCTGAACACAAGCACATCTTGCTACCATTTCTTGTGGCTGTCGTGGGAGATTGTGTCACCATGGTATCAAAGTGCGCGGTGTTATAAACCATCTGATGCATCCAAGGGAAATAGCAGCGGCAATAATCAAAATCCAACGAGCGCTAAGGCCGGTTACGGAGACCTTATGTTTAATCCTGATACGAAGAGATGGCCGTAATAGGAAAAAGCAAGGAGAAAGGAGAAAACTATATGAAAGCGGTTAAAGTTGTTAAGGCGATTGCCGGTATGTTTTTTGTATGCGTTGCGTACTCTTGCAACACTGGGCTTGGCCCGGAGATAGATCTAATCGCGCCGCGCCTTTCCTTATCGTCGCCCGCATTGAAGGAGATTGTGGGAGACGCATTTCCGGTGTCCGGGACAGTGAGCGATAGAGGGGGCGTTACGCTCCTGTCTATCACTATGGGGTCTGAAAAGCTGGTGGGGGACGCGCTCGTCTATACGCCGCTTACCGGAGAATGGAGAAATACGCTCGGCGTGTGGCAAAAAAAGATAAACGGCGAGTGGCAAACTTACGATAGCGGAGAAAATCAATGGAACGTGGACGGAGAACGTGTTTCGTGGAGGGTTTTAATCGACGTGACGGAAGCGGACAACGGCTCCAAACCGCAAGATGGAGAATACACCATAACGATAGAAGTTATAGACGGCAACCAGAACAAGAACGCGGATTCCGTTCAAAAGGTGAAGGTCGTCTATGATAATCAGTATCCGCAGCTTGCCGTGATTAATCCTCCGCTTAAACCGCTGAAAAACGGCGCGGTTGAGGAAGCGCCTGACTTTGGGTATACATTGCGGGACGCGTCCTGCCTTGACAAGCTGCTCAATGGGAGCTTTGAGCTTGGCTATCAGATTGACGATGACTTTTTGAATGAAGGAAGGCTGACAATTCAATTCACCAATGCGTGGACGGACGAAGCGGATAAGATTGTGTATTATGAACTTGATACTTCCACAACGCGGCGCGGAACAATAACCATAGAAGAAAGCGAGCTGAACCATGTTGACGCAAGCGTTGATATGACGCCTATGCAGGTGCGGACAGTGTTGAGGGATGACGCGGGCAACACGGAAGAGAAAAACCACGGCTGGTTTGTGTGGTGTCCCAAAGCGGATATTCCGTGGGTAACGCTCCCTATTGCGAACGGGGACAGCTTGTATGTAAACGATGTAAAGACGGGACAGGTGTTTGACGATGACGGGGCGAATAATACGGTCGAGTACAAGATATACGTCTATGATACTCAAAGCGCCGCGGCCGGGTCGGACGTCGATACGAGCAAAGGGAAGGAATGGAAGGAGTGGAAGGATCCAGGCTACAAAAAACCGGACATAACGAATGGCGCATGGAGTTTTACCGCGCCGAATGAGCCGGGTAAGTACTATATTGAAGTGAAGTGCAACGATGAATCCGGAACGCCGGGAGATACGGTATTGGCATGGTGGGAGGTTGAAGATGTCGCGAATCCCCAGATTGAATCGTTCGAGGCGGCGCCCTCTATTTTAGGGGACTTGGGAACCGGCAATATTGTATTAAAAGGAGTGGCGAATGACGATGCGGGCATTGACGCCGTGAAGATCGTATGGATAGATCCGGCGGTTCCCAATGCGGCTGCCGTCAGCGTCTCTTTCATAGACAGCGGTAACTCCGGCTGGGACACGCAGGGAGCCTCTTATAAACTTTGGAGCGTTAGCGACACTGATATGAATCCGATCGCGGACGCGGGCGGACGCAAGCGATGTGAATTCTCCTACCCCGTCAATATTTTCAAAGAACTTTTGGTAGACGGCACAACGCGCAAAATGCACAACCAGACCTTTTTTGTTATGGCGGAAGACACAAACGGCAATAAGAAAGTGTCCAAGTTTGTGTTTCCGGGAGACACGGAAGCGCCTGTTGTTACAGTGACAGAGCTTGTCGTAGACAAAAATCGCTATCAACTGCCGCATCCGCAGGTGATAGCGGCGATTGATCAAAACCACAAGGTTACAATAAAAGGGACATGGGGCGACAATTCATGGCGCGATCCGGCGAAGTTTAAGGATCTGAGCGTAACATGGAACGGAACGCCTTTAAAAGTCGCCTCTTTTTTAGGCGATGGAACATGGGAAACGGAAACCGGAACCATAAACAACGAAACCAGCGCTGTGAATATAACGCAAACCGGCGCACCGGTTCAGACCGGCGGACTGGTGAATATCGGCGCGAGTCTTGCGGACTATGGCGGGAATATAGGAGAGGGTACCGCTTCCGTTACGGTGGAAAGCAATGATCCCATGCTCTTTTTCATATCCGCGGATCAGCCGAACGGCGTGTACGCACCGGGCGGCGTGATTGATATTTTCCTTGAGTTTAATACGGTTGTCGTGTATTCGGGCAATACCGGCAGTGTCAAGCTCAAGCTGAATACGGGCGGGTACGCCGCCTATGATGCGAGCAAGAACGCGGCGGGCGGGAGCAGGAAGCATTATTTTAAGTATACCGTTGCCCAGGGTGACAACTTGGGCAGCCTTACTATTGACAAGATTGAAGGAACCGCCGCCAATGAATGGAAATCCGTCAATGGGATCGTCGTTGTAAACATGGGAAGCGCGATAGCAGATTTAAGCTCCAGCAGCTCCAGCAACGTTTCCAATTTGAAGGATAAAAAAAGCATCAAGCTGGACAGCGTAACGCCCGGAATAACATCTTTTTCAACAACGTCCGCTGAAAAAGACTATGGGGTTGGCGATGTGGTTTTTATCAACGCGACTTTCAGCGAGCCGGTTACGGTTCTCAACGGCGCGGCCATAAAGCTTACACTAAACGTTGCCAACGGATATGCCGGCTATGAAAGCTCGAGTCAGGATGTTGTACGCTTCAGTTATACCGTGCGCGCCGGGGACAACACCGCTACACTCGCCGTTACGGGGATTGAAAACGACGGCGGCGCTTCCGGCATTATAAAAGATGCGGCGGGCAATAAGTTCTCTATTCCCGCCGGCTTTTCGGGTGGAGGCGGAGCTATCGGAAAGACAATTGTAATAGACACAACACAGCCCGGCAAACCCGAAGTAGCGGTTAGCGTAGGCGGCGTTGCATACAGTTCATCGCCTCCGGCGGAACTGTATGCAAATCCCCTTACGATACAGGCAAAAAAGATTGAGAAGGCCGGTACGATTGTTGAGTATTCGACAGATGCGGCTTCGGCAAACCCTATATGGCAGCGATACACGGGCGCTTTGATGCCCACCAGCGGCGACAACACCTATCAGGCCGATGTTATTAGAACAATTGCGGCGTACGGCGCGTATAAAATAGCGGTCCGCCAGACCGATTCCGCGGGAAACCAATCTCAGCCATCGGACATCATTGATATAAACATGGTAAAGCCCGATTTTCTAACCCGCATCGGAACAATAAACGGGAGCGGCGAGTACTCAAGCGAGCGTCTCCCGTCCATAGATATTACGCTCTCTTTCAATAAGCCGGTTGCCTTTCCGGGCGGCGTTTCCACCGAGCTTACACTTAACGCGACGGACACAAAAGGCGTTAAGGTGAAAGCGATAAATACATCATCCAGCGCCTCTACCGGAACAAGTTTTGTTTTTAGATATCAGGCGAAAGCGGGCGACAAGACGCCGGGCAGCGAGCCGCTTAAAGTCATTGCCATTGGCACCGGAAATACAATTTTCGGCGTCAAGATCGTACAGTCGTCAGGCGGCGTCGACGTCTCACAGTATATTACGCTGCCTGCGGGAAATTGCCTTGAGGACAACGCGGATATACGGATAATAGCGGGAAAGCCCGTCTTCGCTTCTCCTCCTCCCACCGCGATAAATTCGACAAACGGACCGTCTTACGGAGGCGGGAACGCGGACTTCATCATTGTTTTTGACAGAACTATAAGCAGCGGGCAGGGATACATAGTGTTTACGCCGGGTGAGGCGGAGTACCGGATACCCGCGGTTTTGCCGGAAGCTCGCTATAAGGCGCTTTTTGACAACGTACGTCCAGACGGCTTCCCTGGTACCACCCTGCCAAACGGCGCGGATTTCTACGAGCCTACGGTCAACGGCGCGGACCCTTCGTACGCTCCCGATACAAGCGCGAAGTATGTACTCAAATTTCAATATGATATAACAGACCCCGGCCTTGGTACTCTTAAAGAATATATGAGGCGCAAGGAAGCGGTGAAGGTTCCCGCCTATTCTACGAAAGTGAGCGGGGGGAGGCTTACCGTGCCGCTTAGGGACAGTTATGCTTTGCCGGTAAAAGGCGTATCCTACAC
>JAITAW010000282.1 GCA_031283905.1 Treponema sp.
CGGGCGCGTTTCGGGACGCGGGTTTTTCCCTTCTCCCGTTAAACGAAGACGATCCCGCGGACGTGGTGATCGTCAATACCTGCACCGTAACCTCCAAAGCCGAACAAAAGGCGCGGCGAATTATCAGAAAGCTGGCGGCGAACAACGCGTGCGTCATTGTCAGCGGTTGCTACGCGCAGATGGACGCCCAAGCCATCGCGGATATTGACCGGCGCGTTGTCGTCCTTGCCGGAGATCGCAAAAGCGCCTTGCTCGATTTGCCTGCGGCGCTCGTATCGGCGGAGGGGGCTGTCTGTGAACATCACGCTCCCTCCTTGCCGGATAGCGTCTCCCGGTTGTTGCATTTTCCGTTTCCCGGCAAGCGGTTGGAACAATTTCGCTATGCCCCGGATACGTTTTCTTTTCATTCCAGGGCGTTTCTCAAAATTCAGGACGGTTGTAACAGGCGGTGCGCATACTGCCGTGTTCGTCTTGCGCGAGGAGCGAGCGTAAGTCTTGAACCGGAGCGGGCGCTCAGTCAGTTGCGCGTTTTTGAAGCGAAGGGTTACCGTGAAGCCGTGCTTACGGGCGTCAATATCAATCAATACGACTCGGGCATGGATTTGGCCGGGCTTGTGTCGTATCTGCTTAAAGGCACACGGCGAATACGGATACGGCTTTCTTCTATTGAACCGGAAGGCGTTACCGAAGCATTCTGCGCAGTCATAGCCGATGCGCGGGTTTGCCCCCATTTTCACCTTTCGGTACAAGCGGGCAGCGACAAAGTGCTTGCGAAAATGATGCGTCCGTATACACAAGAGGTTGTGGAACGGAGCGCCGCCCTACTCCGTTCCGTAAAAGACGACCCTTTTCTGGGCTGCGATATTATCGCCGGTTTTCCTACGGAAACAGACGCCGATTTTGAAAAAACGCTTGACTTGTGCGGACGCATCGGGTTTTCGTGGATACACGCCTTCCCCTATTCGCCGCGTCCGGGAACCGCGTCGTTCCGTTTCAAAGAAAAAGTACCTGATCGGGAAATTTCCCGCCGTATTGACTCGCTCCTGGCGCTGGCGCATGAAGGACGGCGTTCATATATCAACCGGCAAGTCGGCAAAAGAGCGGAAGCCGTTATCGAAGCCGCCGGCAACACGCCTTCCGGCTTCGCCGTAGGCACGACGGAAACGTACCTCAGAGTCCTGTTGCAAACGGCGGAAGGTGAAACCCCGCGCACGGGCGATGCGGTGTCCTGCACCTTAACGGACGCCGGACATACGTCCTTACCCTGTACATATGATATGAGGGGAACAGCGCCATGAATAGAAAAAATAGTTTTTGTAGAACGGAAAAAGTCTCGATGAAATGAGGCTTACTGTTTGAAACAAAACAAGCTCATCTTTTTGTCAAATCTAATGCATTTTAATGTATATTCCATTTTGTGTAAAGAAAAATACGCCGTATCCGCTTTCAACGGCGTCCCCATACCCATACTCAAGGTCGAACATCTCCCGTTGCGCTGGCCGAATCCCGCGTCCGGCTTTCGCGCCTATCCCGTCAAAATCGCGCAACCGCGCCTTGCCTATTCCCTCTCCCATACCTCACTTTAGCATATTGTTCCTCATTGTAATATTGTTGATTTTCAAAAGTCTCTCTTGACAAATGTTTAAAAATATGTTATTTTTGGCCTGCATGGTGGATGTAGCTCAGGGGTAGAGTCCCAGATTGTGGATCTGGTCGTCGCCGGTTCGAACCCGGTCATCCACCCTCTTTTTTCACCAATACCGTTGGCGGCGTGGTGCGTTGCGGTATTGGATGTTCAATCATCATATCCCCCAACACTTGTTTTGCTAATGCGGTGAAATAGAGAACGCTTACATTTTTGCCTTGCAGGGCGCGGAGGTGCTTTGCGGCGGTTTCGCCTGAATACGCATAGAGAGGATACACTTTGAAATTGGTGTAGCCTTTCTCGTAATGGGTGACGAGCGGCAGTACGCCCGCGCTTTCAATGGAGATCGCTCCCTCGTGTTTTTTTATCCTCAGCATCAGCATACCGCCGAGCAGGGTAGGGCTTTCCGCCTGGGCGGACAGAAAATTGCCGAGCGAGTAAACGCAGAAGGTCGTGTTGCCTTCTTTCCCGGTAAGGAATACGGCTGGTACAAGTACATGGGGATGATGGCCTATGATGATATCGGCTTTATGAACCGCAAGCAGTTGGGCGAGTCGTTCCTGTTCTTTGTTCTGCTGAAGCCGGTATTCCTCACCCCAATGCATGGAAACAATAAGCAGATCGCAGTGCGGCCTCAACATATCAAGGTCTTTTGCGATACGCCGGTCATTGATCAGAGGAACCAGATACGGCTTGGATTTTGGAACGGGAAGCCCGTTGGTTCCGTAGGTGTAGGAGAGAAAGCCTATCTTTATATTGTTTTTTTCGATGATCACCGGGTTGCCGTACGTTTCTTCCGATCTATAAACACCCAAACAGGTGATTTCCGGGTGGTTGTCCCAGAAATCCATAGTGGCGAAGACGGCTTGTTCGCCCCTATCCATGATGTGATTCGTGGCGTGGTTCACCACATTGAAACCGGTGGCGATGAGCGCTTCGCCTACGATTTGGGGAGTGTTGAATTGAGGGTAACCTGAATACCCGAAATCCTTTCCGGCAAGGACGGTCTCCTGATTCACAAACGCAATGTCGACATTTTCCATAAGAGGTGCTATCTCAGAATAAAAATCTGCCGGATCAACCGGATCTTTTTGGGTGATGAGCGTAATCATGGGATCGTGGTAAAGGTTGTCGCCCACCGCTACAATGGTAAGATAGTCTGATTCGGGAGGAACGGGAATTGCACCGGGTGCGTCGTCTTCGGCGTCCGGAACGGGAGGCGTAGTTTCGGGCAACCGCCCTGCTTGGTACGGCTTTTCTTCCGGCGGCATCTCACCGAGTGGTTTTTGGGTGGCGCACGAGAGCGCCAATGTAAAGACGCAACCCCCCAGCATACAACGAAGGAAGAAAGAAAAGCAGGCGAGGGCTGGGGAATTCATTTTTTGTTTTTTTAACGCCGTTTTGAAATAGTCCATGTAATACATCATGTATCCTCTTTTTGTTCTTCTCTATGGAAGCTTTCCCAAAACCGTCACTTTGCGCGTTTTGGGAAAGCCTCTCTATTTATACAGATTTACATAAATCGCGCTCCAAGTAGTTTCAAAAATCCCGGATAAGTGACATCGGCGGCTTCGGCTCCGCGTATCTCAAGATTGCCCGTAACGCCTAATCCCGCCGCAGCTAAAGCCATCACCACCCGGTGATCCCCATGACC
>JAITAW010000288.1 GCA_031283905.1 Treponema sp.
CGTCATGCTATGCTGCGGCAAGAGGTATGGCGGCTGTAACAAAACGCCCCCCGCCCGCTAGCGTGGGGCCACTGCGTGGGGCAACTTGCGTCATGCTATGCCGCGGCAAGAGGTATAGCGGCGGGTGTGGGTGAGATGCCGCTAGCGTGGGGCAACTTGCGTCACCCCCTCCCCTATCCCGCTTTCCCGTTCCCTCGCCGGCTCACGGAATATGTTCCCAAATATTTTGCCACTCCGTCGTAGACTTGCCGCCGCCAGCACTTGGAATCCATACCGCAAGCTACTCGCGTTCCCACTACCTCCCGTCTCTTGAACTTTAAACGATTCACTTTGACAGAAGGCTATTTTTAATTCCCTTAAAATGTCAAACGTTTTGAACCCCCGTCATAGCCAGAGGGGTTACCAATTGTAATTATCTTGTTTTTCCGGTATACTCCTCCCATTATGCACATTCGGGATCGTTACGCTCCAAGCCCTACGGGGTTGCAACACATTGGCGGAGTACGGACGGCGCTGTTTAATTATCTTTTCGCGCATTCAAAAGAAGCGCGCGGACCAGAA
Source organism: Treponema sp. (assembly GCA_031283905.1). Classification (GTDB taxonomy): domain Bacteria; phylum Spirochaetota; class Spirochaetia; order Treponematales; family Breznakiellaceae; genus JAIRKH01. The sequence goes on from JAITAW010000288.1 coordinate 562, forward strand.
AAGAGCGCGTTTATCCTCCGGTTGGAAGATACGGATCGCGCGCGCTCCGATCAGGGTTTTGTACAAAACCTCTACGATACATTCGCGTGGCTTGGCATACGCTGGGATGAAGGCCCCGATGTCGGCGGGACATGCGCCCCGTACATTCAATCAGAGCGTTTTGAACTGTACAAACGATACGCTCTTGAACTGATCGCCGCGGATAAGGCGTACTACTGTTTCTGTCCGCTTGAACGGCTTGAAAAAATCAGGCGCGAGCGGGAGGAGGCGCACTCCGGCGAGACCGGCTACGACCGCCATTGCCGCTCAATCCCAAAGGACGAAGCCGCGGCCCGCGTTGCGGACGGCGAACCGTTTGTCATCAGGCTTAAAATCCCGCTGGACACAACGACCGTGTTTCATGACCGCCTCCTGGGAGCCATTGAATGGAAAAACGTGGATGTCAATCCCGATCCGGTGCTGTTGAAATCAGACGGCTTCCCCACATACCATCTCGCTAATGTGACGGACGATCGACTCATGGGCATAACCCACGTCCTGCGCGCCCAGGAATGGCTTCCCTCAACGCCGATTCACATCATCCTGTATGACGGTCTCGGCTGGACGCCGCCTGAGTTTTGCCATCTTCCCATGGTGATGGGGCAGGACGGCAAGAAACTCAGCAAGCGGCACGGCGCGACCAGCATTGACGAATTCCGGCGGCAGGGGTATCTGGGCGAAGCCTTGGTAAACTATGTGGCGCTGCTGGGCGCTTCATACAAAGAGGGAAAGGACATTTACACGCTGGAGGAACTTGCCGAACATTTCAGCCTTGACAAACTCAACAAGGCGCCGGCTGTGTTTGATTACAAGAAGCTCGCATGGTACAACGCCTCTCATATCCGCGTGAAAACCAGCGAGGAGCTTGCGGAACGCGCCCTGCCCTTTGCCGTTGAAGCCGGCGTTTTTGGAAAAGCGGGAGCGGAACCGGACGCGGAACAGAAACGGGTCTTTGTTGAAGCCATGCCCCTTGTCAAGGAGCGGGTGAATTTTCTCACCGAAATTCCGGCGAAAACAGCCTACTTGTTTTCGGACCCCGCTCCGCCTGACGCATCCGAATTTTTTCCGAAAAAGGCGGATATTCAGCAAACCATCGCGCTTTTGACGCTGGGAAAAGGCCTGGTCGCACCTATGGCGGCGATGACCGACAATGACGCCGAAGCCTTTGTAAAGGCGGAAGCCGAGAAAGCCGGCGTGAAACTCGGCGACCTGCTGATGCCGTTGCGGGTAGCCGTAACCGGAGCGCGGGTAAGTCCGCCGCTTTTCGGCAGCCTGCGTCTGCTGGGCGCGGAAACGTCTGTGTTGCGGGTGGAAAAGGCGCTGGCAAAGCTGCGCGGCTACGCCGGTTTAACGGACGAAGATGAAGTACACCGCGCCCAATACAAGAGCGGCTACTAAGAGATTGACGGCAACGCCCAGTATAATATAGAAAACAAGCGGTTTCATAAAAACTATCCGCATTATACAACACACGCGGCGTTTGTCAACCGCTGTTTTAACCCCTTTGGGGTTTAAGTCCCCGCCCCGGGACGTAAAACCGGGGCGGAGGGGATTTGTTCCCCCGCATACGCGGATTTCAAGGAAAAATCTTCAATACCCCGCCGCCAAGCGGCGGGGATTTTTTATACACAAGGAAAATTATGGTATATTTAACCGGCTTTCACGCCATTGAGGAAAACATAAAATCGGGCGGAGCAACGGGCCCCCTGCTGGTCGCGAAGGCAAATCCGCGGGCGCGGAAACTGCTTGATCTCGCGAAAGCCCATAAGGTGCGCGTGGAACGCGCCGGGGCATTCGACCTTGACCGTCTTGCCCCCGGCAATCGCGGCATCGCGCTGTGCATACATGAAGGCTCCGCCGACAAGAACATCGCATTGAAGGAATTCATCGCGGACATTAACGAAGAAAACCGCGAGGATGTTCTGGTCGCGGTGTTGGACGAAATCACGGATCCGCACAATTACGGGGCTATTCTCCGTTCCTGCGATCAATTCGGCGTTGATTTGGTTATCACCAGAAACCGCCGCGTTGCCAAACATGCGGACGTCATCTCCAAAACATCGGCGGGCGCGAGCGCGTGGGTACCGGTCGCCGAAGTCGCCAACCTTCCACGCGCGGTTGAAGACCTCAAAGAAGCCGGTTTTTGGATTTACGGGGCCGATATGGGCGGCGACGCGGTGTACAACAAGAATCTTTCGGGCCGCGCCGCCCTTATCCTTGGCAGCGAAGGGTCCGGCATTTCCCGCCTGCTCCGCGACCACTGCGATGCCCTTGTCGCCATTCCTTCACAAGGCCGCGTTGATTCGCTCAATGTGTCGGTCGCCGCGGGCGTACTGTTTTACGAGGCGCAACGGCAGCGAAACCTCCGTCAGTGAGTCGCATCGCCGATCAGAGAGCGCAGCCTCGGAGCGATGATAACGGCGACAGCGGTTTTAACGGCGTCTCCGATGAGGAACGGTACGCAGCCGGTGAAGAAAGCGGTTTTCCACGTCATGGCGAAAAGGATTTTTAACTGGATAACGCCGGGAACGTAGACAACCAACATGCCGGCGACAGACGCCGCGATGATCCGCCACAGCCGCGTCTTCTGATCGGCGCGAGGACGGCCCGCTATGAAACCCGCGACAACCGCAGCCAGAAAGTACCCGTAGAGAAAACCTCCGGATGGCGCCATGAAGTGAACAAAGCCGCCCGCGCCGCCTGCAAACACCGGAGCGCCGATTGCGCCTGCGGCAAG
>JAITAW010000304.1 GCA_031283905.1 Treponema sp.
AGGAAAAGGGATACGTTTCTCCAAAGACCCTGGTATGAACAAAATAGTTGTCGCTCTCGTTATTAACTTTTGATTTTTCCAGAGAATTATTTGGTAAACAACATCTTTCGCCCACTACCCGAAAAATCGGTATGCCCTTGCTCGTGAACGGCCTTGGTTTGAATGAAGGCGCCTTCCGCCTGTTCGACTAGCAGCCTGTTGTACTTGTAGGTTTCTATAACTTTTTTCGTTAAAAAGAGTTATAGAAATCACAATTATCAGGCGTGCTTTCGCAGTTTGCAAGATAAAAAATCGCCTAATCGGCGATTTTTCAGGTTTTTTTCGCAGTGGGGTATGCGCACAGACCCCACAATTGATAAACTTCCATACAGAATGAGCCTCCGTAGGAAGCTCTTGCGCAAAGCGCAACAAACTGCTAGCTCGTCCCAATTTTTGGCCAATTTGTGCCTGTTTATGACCTTATACACGCTGCTTTCACCCACTCTAGATATGTTTTTATCCACCATCTCCCAACAAAGCCTCCGGTAGCCTTTCTCAGGATGCGGAGCGCATTTGACGCGGCAGTAGTTCACTATGGCCTCCGTTTCTGCGGGCGTAAGATAATATCCCCGCGGTATGTTGCTGTTGTGTCCGGTTTCAAGGCCGCTTCGTTCCTGCCATTTCCGCCAAGTTCTCTCCGGTATCCCGGCGAAGCCGAGCAGGGCGGACAGGGGAAGCCCGGTCTTCGCTTTAAGCCGCATAATCTCCCTTTCCGCTTTCTCACGGATTTCAAGGCTCATCTTTGCTTAGCCTGTCAACGGCCGGAACTCTTTTTTTTAAGGACAGGAGTTCTTCCGCGAGTTCGGCTATCACTTCGTCCTTCCGCTTGAGCCGATCTTCCGGTTCCGCCACCCTGCGCCCTTCGGCTTTCGCAGTCACGTCAGGCCGCTTGATCTCGAATATCCGCGGAGCGTCTTCGAACAGTTGCCGCGAGAACTTCGTTCCCGACACCAACTAAAGATATTGTTCGGGATGAAAACATTGGAGCACATACAAACGATTTATTCAACTTATTATTGAACTAATCCCATGTCGATCATCATATATACGCCCGTATGTCAAACGTATGTTGTAAATGGCGCACCTCCGGAATTTTTAGCCGTATTTGATATAGTAAATGGCGCGGCTTCTTTTCCGCCTTTCTTTAACAGCCGCCTGCCTAACCGTTATTTCCGGTATCCTAACGCCGCAGCTACTTTCCGGTTGCTCATACCAATATGATCCGTTATACGAAAGTATATTATTTGGTATACAACATACGTTTGACCAATGACCGCCAGTTTCGGCATGACCATTCAAGCGAGGGCGGAAACGGATCGCTTGGTTGACCGGAACGGCATTTTTCCGCAAGAGTTTTCGCCGCGTCTCTCACAATGACATTATCTTTTACCCGCCGCCCTTCCTTGTTTTCGTCAGTAGCGTCGGCTACAAGAAATTCTATCCAGTTTTCAATCCGGTCTTTTGAGAAAATGAATACGGCTTTATCAAAGATTTCTTTTGATATTCCGGCGGTTTGCGCGGTCTCCCAATATTTCTGTTTCAGTTGATCGCCGTCTTCAAGATCATCGTCTATATCGGCAAGAACGATCAAAGTCGTGTTTCCTCCGGCCGTAACGCAATTTTTCAGTTCACGCGGGAACGCGTTGCGCAGTTCAGACTTTCCGCCATAAGGGATAAGCCGTACCACGCCGGTCGTCCACGGACGGATCCATTCGGGATTATATGTTTTGAGAAAAGAGTTTGCGAACACCGGATCAATGCTTGCCCCTTTTTTCCCTTCATGGATGCAGACAATCTGGGTGCGCGTGCTCATACCGTCCCCTTCTCACCTGACCCAAGCCAGCCTCGCGCCAGCGCTTCTCCGGCGGTCATTCCTTCGGGAGCCTCCAAGCCGCCGACGCGGGTTGGGGAACTGTGGCTGTCCCGCCAGAAAAAGAATCCGGCGGAAGGGTTGCCGTCGATGATTTCAGCGTTATGAGAAATGAGAAGAACCTGATGGGCGCTGTCCGTGAGCTCGCTCATGGCTAAGAGCCACGGCTGTAATTCCTGAAGACTGACGAAGTTATCGGGCTCGTCAATCATTACCGTACCGACTTTGCCGAGGCTCAGGGCGGCGTGAACCGCATACAGACCGAGCAGCATTTTTTCGCCGTCGGAGAGTTTATCAAAACGAAGGTCCGTCCCGTTAAAACGCAGTTTGAGGGTTTTAACCGACATGCCGGCGTCTTCAAGAATAAGAAATTTTAAATCGGTCCATACGCCTTTCAGAGATTCGCGCAACAGGTCGGTACATTCCTGATCTTGAGAGAGATACCGATACCATGAGGTAAGGTTGCTCATATTGACGTTAAGGAAATGATTTTCGGCTTTGCTCTCCGCTTCAATGCTATGAACATCGGGGCGCAGAATAAGGAGGCTTGAAAGAGCCTTCTGAAGCAGCTCAATTTCACGCCGCTCAGGTACCGGCTGGATAGAAGCCAGCGCCGCTTGCCGCCAATCCAGCGGGAATCCCGATCTGCCGTTATCAAAGTGAATACCACTTAAATCTCTAGTATAGAGTTCCCTATTATCACAAAAGGCTGCTTCTTGTATAATTCTTGGCTCATGGTGTTCGACTTGCTCAAGGTGGATCAGATAGCTGAACTGATGATTGTCTGATGCAATATCAAGCTCGAATTCCTGGGTATTGCTCTGTATCCAACTGGTGAATTCAAGATGAGAAACGGTTCTTCCGCGCGTGTCCGGCAATCCGCCAAAAAAACAGGCGCCGGTGGCAAGGGCGCAGACAAATTGTATGGCGTCAAACATGGAGCTTTTGCCGGAGCCGTTCGCGCCGCAGAAAACACTCATGGAATCAAAGCGCATTTCAAACGCGACAAGAGAGCGGTAGTTATTTACATAGAGCCTTGTAATCATTCGTTTTTCCTGATGTAATATACTAGTGTTCTGTCCAAGACATTAGACGACATTATAGGTTTTCTTCGCCTTGGCAATGGAGGCACGGATTTTGTCGGCCGGTTTCGTCCAGGTGAAGGCTCGTCCCGACCGGTTCCGGTT
>JAITAW010000187.1 GCA_031283905.1 Treponema sp.
TAAAGAGTATGTGTTTGAAAGAAGACAATGGAATATGGGGGTTTTTAGAAACTGAAATATATTACTGTACGAAATAGCATGGTAAATTGGCTGAAGGAGCATCGCCGCCGTCCGCGGCAGGCGCATGCGGGGCGTGTTCCAACGCTATAACCGTTGGTTTATGGGAGCCGCCGCATAAAGCATTACGAAGAAATTCGTATAAAAGAGTTATACGCCATTTTTTCTGGAAAGATGGCGGCGGCGGCATCCGTGCCGCCATAAAGATAATGTTTTGGGAGTTATATGATGATAAAGCGTTTTTTAACAAAATTAAGAAATTTTTTGATTGCGCCATTACGATCAGATATTTCCGGATTAAGCGCATTGACCGGCGGAATACGATCGGATATTTCCGGATTAAGCGCATTGACCGGCGGAATACGATCGGATATTTCCGGATTAAGCGCATTGACCGGCGGAATATATAATAAATTAATTTATGATGGTCGAAGCGGCTCATACTGGGAGAATCGAAGAAGATTTGATGACCCATTGTATTTGGACGGTTTTGGATATAAGGTCTATTCTCAAAATGATGAGGATGGGATAATTCAGGAGATTTTCAGAAGGGTTGGAACAACTAACAAAATATTTGTTGAATTTGGCGTTCAGGACGGGCTGGAAAGTAATTGTCATTTTTTATTGTTCAATGGCTGGAGAGGTTTGTGGATAGACGGCGATGAAAACAATGTCAGCCGGTTGCGGGAGTTTTTTTCAAAACCGTTATCGGAAAAACGACTGACCGCGATTAACGCTTTTATAACAACGGATAATATCAACAAACTCATCGGTGAAGATGGAAATGTCAATGGTGAAATTGATGTATTGAGCATTGACGTTGACGGGAATGATTATTGGATATGGGAAAAGATACATTGCATTTCGCCGCGAGTTGTTATTATTGAATATAACGCGAAATTTCCGCCGCCGTGCGAATGGGTTATGGAATATGATCCTAATCATATATGGGATAGTAGTGATAAACAAGGCGCATCGTTAAAATCATTGGAATTACTGGGCAACCGTCTCGGTTATACGTTAGTTGGAACAAACACAAATGGGGTTAACGCCTTTTTTGTAAAAAAAGAATTGACCAAAAATTTATTTCCTGAACCGGCTACGGCAGAAAATGTATATAACGCATGGGGAAAATGGTTTGTCAGTAGCGGTCATCCTACAAAAAGATATATTGGAAAATAAAACCCGCCCGCGTCTATGCCGAGCGGCGGGGATAAAGCGGTACCGGAAACTTTGTTTCCGCCTGATACCCCTATCCCGGTAACGCAAGCATAAATGACGCGCCCCCGGACTGTAGACCGGCTCTAAAGCGCACTGAAGTGGTAATTATGCGGAACATGGTAAACCCGATGTACGCCCATCAGGGGAAACAGCGGGTAGAGGATCGTATAAAGCGGCCTGTAACGGGACGTATAGCCATTCAAGATTTGGGGCAGCCTGAAAAGGCGCTGACTTACCCGTGGTCTCAAATTGTGAAGAAAGGAAGAACTTTATGAACAAGGACGAAGTGTATACCAAAGGGAACTTTGTTCCCCGGACCGCAAACTTGAACAATGCTAAAACCAGCCGGAAGAAAGACTTTCTGGAAGGGAATCAATCGACTGGATAACGGTAGAAGCGTGCATCAATAAAGTACAGATTATGCGAAAGTCTGGGCAATACGCAAAATAACCGGCACACCCGGGAAACGGACAGCGGGAATGGACGATGAGAAATGGAATACAGTAGCAAAGAAGCAGCAGGCGGTAAGTAAACTCGGTGAAAACGCTATACAAGCGCTTGAAGCGCTTGCCCGGGATCCGGTCCAGTAATAGAAAGCGTGAGTGACATCCGCTCATTCGGATTAAGGAAAGGCCGGAGCAGTCAGGATGCCATGAAACAACTATACGGCGTACTGGCAAAAAGGCGTTCGGTGGGAATGGATATGGAATGGATAGTGAAAGGCGACATTAAAGCCTGTTTTGATGAGATAGCCCATGTATGGACAAAAACATCTTGAAAGAATTTCTGAAAGCGGGATTCGCGTATGAAAAAAAGCTCTTTTCGACCGGCGACAAGGGGGGAATAGTCTAGTCCGATACCGGCAAATCAAACCCTGAACGCAAAGTATGCCGGAAGCAAAGGGAAGCGACAACAGATTGAACCGAAGGCAAACATGGTACGCTACGCGGATGATTTTATCATCACCGCCCGGACGATGGGTAACATTTTTCATGAGGCAACGCGATGTCTTGACAATCCTGATGATACGGCATACCATATACCCCGTTAAACAGACAAACGCCGGACCGTATCGCTCCGTATCAGAAATATGAAAAAAATCGTGAAATCGCTTGGGACATTTCTCTCTATTTTTGCTCTTTTCTTTTTTGCGGCGTACCTTGCGCTTCGTTTTCTCCCCTATCCTGAATTGACGGCGTTTTTGAAACGGGATTATAGCCTGGTACTCACGGATAAAAACGGCGTGACGCTCCGGGTGTTTCCGGCGCGAGATGGCGTTAGGCGGGAGTGGACGGATGTATGCGATGTTCCGCAAGGCGTACGGAACGTGTTTATTAAGGCGGAAGACAAACGGTTTTATTACCATATAGGCGTCGATCCGGTCGCTGTTATAGCGCGGGCAATCCGCAACGCATCCGCAAAACGGGTGGTGTCCGGCGCGTCCACCATCTCCATGCAACTTGCGCGGCTCATAAAGCCCCATGCGCGGGGGATCCGAGGGAAAATAGCGGAGGCTGTTGACGCATTGCGGATTGAGGCGCGGCTTTCAAAAGACGCCGTTCTGGAACTGTGGCTCAATGCGATTCCTTTTGGAAGCAACCTTGAAGGACTCGGCGCTTTCAGCCGCGCCCGTTTCGGCGTGGCTGCGATGGAATTGGACGACGCGCAAGCTGTGGCGCTTGCCGTTGTGCCACGCCGCCCCGGTTTGTACGACCCCGCTTACAATGCGGAGGCTTCGCTTGTTGCGGCGCAACAGCTTGCCGTCCGGTGCAATGTGGATGTCGCGGCTGTCGCCGCCGCTGTCGCTAAAGCCGCCGCGCAACCGGATGTTCCGGCGGCAAACCCTAAAACCCCTTTCTACGCGCCGCACTTTACGGAAAGGACGCGATCCCTGCTTTTAAACTATGCGGAGGCTTCGGAAGGCGCATCTGGAGGCCGCATTCGGCGTCCTGTCAAAACAACGCTTGATCTTGATCTCCAACTTTACGCGGAAGAACGACTCGGCGCGGAACTCGAAAAACTCGCTCTTAACCGTGTAAGCAACGGATCCGTATTGGTAATAGAAAATTCGACCGGCGCGGTATTGTGCTACGTGGGGTCGAGTTCGTGGTTCGACGACGCTGTTTCCGGCAAGATAGACGGCGTGCAGGCGCGGAATCAGCCCGGTTCATGCTTAAAGCCGTTTCTGTACGCGCTCGCTCTGGACAGCGGCTTTGGTCCCAACGCCGTTCTGCCCGATATTCCGAGTGTTTTCGGCGCAAGAGAAGCGTATATACCGGCGAATTTCAACCGCAGGTTTAACGGGCCAGTGCGTATGCGGGTTGCGCTTGCCTCGTCTTTAAATATACCGGCGGTGTGGATGCTGGAGCGGATCGGTGTGAGCCGGTTTGAAGACAGCCTTGAGTCCCTAGGTTTTACGTCTATCGCCGGAAAACGGGGGTCGTACGGAACAGGGCTTGCCTTGGGTAATGCGGAGGTTAGCCTGGAAGAACTGGCGAGGGCGTTCTCCGTGTTTCACCGGGAAGGAAAATTGGCCGGCCTGCGTTTTATTGAAAAAGACCGCGACAATGAGGACGGCGCGCGCAACGTACAAGTTCTATCTCCGTATGCGGCCTTTGTCATCCGCGATATTCTTTCCGACAAAGCGAGCCGCTGGACAGGCTTTGGCGATGCGCCGATGTTTTCAACGCCCTTTCAGTCTATGTTTAAAACAGGGACGGCTAATCAGTACCAGAACATCTGGGCGTTGGGCGCGACCGGGCGATGGACGGTTGGGGTATGGATGGGTAATTTCTCGGGCGCGACTGTGGTTGGAAAGACGGGCAGTTCCATTCCGGCGCGTATTGCGGCGGATATTCTCAGCGCTCTGGAGACGGCGAATCCCGATGGCGCGTCATCCGTTGCGGCGCCGGATGGCGCTGGCGAGATGGTCGAGGTAGAAATATGCGCGCTTTCCGGCATGAGGGCAACGCGGTTCTGTACCGGAACGCTGCGTGAATGGCTGCTTCGCGGCAGAACGCCTGACGCCTGCGATTGGCATCGCGCGGACGGCGTTGTCTACCCCGGCGAGTACCGGTCATGGCTTGCGGAACGGCTCCATATGGGGCAGGCGCGGCGGGGCGGCGGAACTATACGGCTGCCCCATCGCGGGTCCGTATTTTATGTTGATCCGTCATTGCCGGCGGATGCCCAGGCGATTCGGATAGAGACATCCGGCTTTGGAGACGATGCGCTTGTGTTTGTTGACGGCGTTCCGGCGGGAATCCTTGACAGCGCGGGCGTTTTCATGCTGCCGGTTTCGCGGGGAAAACGGATGGTTTTTGTCGAAGATGACGTGAGCGGCGCTCATGTGGAGTTTGAAGTACGGTGATTTGCCCTTAATACGGGTATTACCCGTACAATTTCACAAAATAGTATCTTATATTTAGATACTTCATTAATTTGTTCGTTTTATTATTTCTCTTATTCTTTTCCTCCATGATTTTTTGAATAGTATTATTTTCAACACTTTTTTTACAATTTTTTTTATTTTTTGTTTTTTCGACATTCCCTGTGTAGAAAAATTCACTGGATTTTTAACCAGTTCATCGGTTTCAACACAAAAAACCGCCTTTTGTGTTATTGTTGCAATCTCATGCGCTTGTGATACGCTGCTTTCATAGAATAGTACCGCATCGCCGAGCCGCCGGTATATTTCAGCCTTGAATTTCGCATGAGCGTTTAATCTGATACGTTCTTCTTTGCCGGGCAAATCAAGCATATACAAATGCTCGTATTGTACATTGTTTTGCTCAAGCCATTGTTCTGTTTCTTTACGGTACTTTTCCAGTCTTGATGTTACGAGCGCGTATATTTTGTAACGAGGTATGTAAAGCGGTTTTGCGGTACGTATAAAATGACGGTAATTATCTCCATCATCATTTTCTTCTTCGGCCGGATCGACACACAAAACGCCGTCAATATCAAAACAAGAGCGTTCAATATAACCGTGATTCATATAATTCCATTGGAACATACGCGGAGGCGGCAGGAAAACAAACCAAGAATCAACATATTGTTTTGCCTCTTCCGTTACATAGACGGCGGCGAAATATATTCTTTTATTTGACGTGTCTTTTGCCGGCAGCGCTTGTTTTACACGTTTCATTGAATTACCGCCGCAAGATGAGTCGTCTACAATCAGAACGGTGTTTCCCGGTTCTTTTAAGGGGCGCTGCCCGTGCGTTACGTCAATATCATACATAAATTCATCAAACGAGCAGACTTTTGTATTTAACGCGAAGCCTATCATATACGCGGGTATCATGCCGGAACGGGGTACGCCCACAACTAAATCAATACCGGAAGGCAGTTTATTGATGTTTTTCTTAATGTCTATCAAAAGATCGGAATAGGTTTTATAATGTAATCCTAACATACGCTATAACTCCCTAAATATTTCACGGTTCAACCGCGCCGCGTTTTGCTTCGTAGCCGGCGAAACGGGTTTGCGGCACGGTTACTTCCGGTTGGGGCTGGGGGATAACGTCATGTCCTTTATAGATACTCCGTTTTCCGGACATTTCGGCATATGTATCGAAATGTCCCGGCGTTATTATTTGTTTCAAGAGGATATTCGCGGCGGTTGCGGGATGTCCCGCAATCAACGGCGGTTTGAGGAAAACGTAGCGCGCGTCACCCGCCGGCTTATGTGTACGATGATTGCCGCTCTTTGCGGAATAGGTACCTATTTCAAGAGGATACGGGGGGGGGGGGGGGATTTACGACAAAAAAAATAATAAGAATTATTCATGTTGTTTGTTATTAATC
>JAITAW010000190.1 GCA_031283905.1 Treponema sp.
GTGTTTTTCCACTTTAAAATGATTATCCGCCCGGACCGCGATGCTGGCAAGATGCGTAACGCAGAATATCTGTTTTATTGTACCAATTTTCGCAAGATACTCTCCCACCGAAAGGGCCACCTCGCCGCCTATTCCCGTGTCGATTTCGTCAAAGATAAGGGTTTCCAGGCTGTCCTGTCCGGAATCGGCAAGCGCCGTCTTTATTGCCAGCATAATCCTGGAAAGTTCGCCGCCGCTGGCTATCCTGGCCAGATCTTTCAGGGGTTCACCCTTGTTGGTCGAGATGAGAAACTCCACCTCGTCCGCGCCCCACTGCCCAATCACCCGCGGCCCCTCCCCGGCCCTGTTCTTCGCGGCCACGGAAATCTGAAACAGGGCGTTGGGCATACCGAGTCTCGCGATAATTTCGCCGATACGCGGGGCAAGCTTTTTCGCCGCCGCCGCCCGTTTCGCGCTCAGGGCAGCCGCCCGGCCGGTGATATCTTTCTCGAGCGCGGCAATTTCGGCCTTAAGCTTTTCCCTGTTTTCCCCGGCGCCGGAGAGGGCCTCGATCTCCGCCTCCGCCTGTTCTTTGTACGCGAGAATCGCGTCTTCGTCCTGGAAGGAAGCCTCACCGGGTGAAGCGCGGGCGGAAACGGCAACCCTGCCGCCGGCCCTGCCGGCCGCGTATTTTTTCTTCAGCCGGTAGATCAGGTTAAGGCGTTCTTCCACTTCTTCAAGCCGGGCAGGATCATTATGAAGACCGTCCCGGTAGGAACGGAATTCCGCCGACAGATCGTCCGCCTCGTAAAACAGATCCTCCAGCCGCTTTTGCGCCGCCGCGAGACTCCCGTCGATAGAGGCGGCGTTGTCCAGGGCGTTTTTCGCGCGCCGGGCCAGACTTACCACGGAAACATCCCCGTCAAACAGAGTTTCCGCGCAGGTATTTACAAAACCCGCAAGCTTTTCAAAATCGCCCAGCCGCGCCGCCTCGGCCTCGAGTTCACGGCCCTCGCCGCTTTTCAGTTTCGCCTGGGCAATCTCCTCGACGGCGTAATTCAGAATCTCGAGCCGCGTTTCCCGTTCATGGGCCGATCTAACCGAAACTTCATAGGCATTTTTCTTTTCCGCGAGGGAAAGAAAAAGCCGGTTAAATTCCTGAACTTCATCCTCAATCCCGGCGAAACGATCCAGATAGCGGCGGTGATTTTCTTTGTGTAAAAGTGATTCATGCGCGTGCTGGCCGTGAATGTCAAAGAGGAGCGCCATAAACTCTTCCAGATCGCCGCGGGTAACCGGCACGTTCTGAATGTAGGCGGCCCCCCGGCCGGTTGATTTAACGCTCCGCCGTATAACAAGCGCCCCGTCGTCAACTTCAATGTCCCGGCCGGAAAGCCATTCCAGGGCTTCCGCGTTATCCTTTCTCAGGGACAGTAACGCGGAAACGCCCGCCTCTTCCGCGCCGGTACGAATTACATCGACGCCGGCTTTCGCGCCCAGCAGAAAACTCAAAGCCCCCACCATGATGGACTTTCCCGCGCCAGTTTCCCCGGTAAGGATGGTAAGCCCACCCTGAAAAGAAACGGTAAGACTGTCAATCAGCGCGTAGTTACGGACCGTAAGTTCCTCAAGCATTGGGGCTTCCTCCGGACCAATTCAATTTTGTCCGCAAAGCCCTGTAGAATCCCCGCCGTCCCGACGCCACGATCTTTGCCTCGCGGGGGGCTTTGCGGATAAAAACCCTGTCGCCCGGTTCCAGCGGAAAGCTCTGCTGACCGTCCACGGTCAAAAGCACAGCGCCCCGCTGTTCCGCCTCTACCTCAACAATTACCGTCTCGCCGGCGGGCACCACAATGGGCCGGTTCGACAGGGTAAAGGGACAAATCGGGTTGATGATCAGCGCGTCGATTTCCGGATCGAGGATAGGCCCCCCCGCGGCAACAGAATAGGCGGTAGAACCTGTGGGTGTAGCCACAATAAGGCCGTCCGAACGGTAGCGCCCCAAACTCATGGTTTGCCCGTCAAGGGCGCCGCCTGTAGAACTTACCTCAAGGCGTATTATCTTCGCGATGCCTGATGCGGAAATAACCGCGTCGTTAAGGCAGCAGGCGCTGACGGCGTTTGTATTTCGCCTGTCCACCGTAATGTCCAGCATCAGCCGCCGGGAAACGCACACCCTGCCCTGCCGCCATTCCTCAAAAACTTCCCGCCACTGTCCGGGATGTACCACGGCGATAAAACCTAAAGTACCGATATTGATGGGGAAGATGGGCACCCCCAGCGGAGCGAGGATCCGGGCGGCAAAAAGCACGGTTCCGTCCCCGCCCAGGCAGAAGGCCAAATCCGGAAGCGTCCCGAAAACGGAGGCCGCGTCCACCGCCGCCGGTACATCCGCCGCGCCGCCCGGATACGCAAGCGCCTCGATGTTCAGGCGGCCCAGTTCGGCGCGCAGTTCTTCTACCAGGGAGGGAGCCTCTGTCTTATGAGAATTGACAAACATCAACGCCCGTTTTATTTCGGTCACTTCAGTTTACTCCCTTTTATGTGTCGGGGAATACCGGTTAAACACTAACCCGCGCCCGCCTACGGCAAAGTCAAAATCAGTTTCGCTACTTTTTCCGTTTCGGCGCCTGTCAGCCTGGGATAGAGGGGAAACAGCGCGGTCCGCAGGGAAAGCGAATACGCCTCCGCACAGAGTTCCGGGGGAATGCTGCCGGAACCGACGATGGTTTCGTCGAAAGCGTTTTCCACAATTATATCCTTCTTTTTGGCATAGGCCTTTACATCCTTCATGCCTGTTTCAAGGATCAGGGGAAAGGCGTAGTAATTATACTCAATACTCTGCTTTTCCGCGGTTTCTCCCTGAACAAAAACCTTGTGCCTGGTTCTGAGCGCCGGATGTATATACGCTTCGCCCATAAGCTTCCGTTTTTCCAGATTCCTCGCGGATTCCCTGAACTGGGCAATCGCCATAGCCGCGTTAAGATCCGGCAGACTGTACTCGGGAAGCGGCGACAGGGCCCGCAGCGCCCCGGCGTCCCGGCGGTTTACCGCGTAGAGCAGCGCCCCGCCCCCGGCGGTGAGCATGTCCCGTTCCTCAAGCCCCAAAATGGCAAGCGCCCCAAAGGAACCGGCCCGCTGTTCCCCGACATTGGTCCCATAACTTTGGGAACAGTCTTCAATCACCGGAAGCCCCAGGGCGCATAGCGCGGCCGTATCAGGCACAAAGCCCAGGGTATGATTCACCACGATACAGCGGGGTACAGGGTTTCCCCCCGTCTTTTCAAGAGCCGCGGCGGCCGTTTCGGCGCTCATCACCGCGGAGCCCGAAGGCACATCGCAGTAAACAGGCGTAAGCCGCAGCTCCTCCAGAACCTGCCGGTAATACCTCGGCGAAAGCGCGGAAACAAGCACCCCCGCGCCGTCCCCAAGATTGAGGGCCCGCAGGGCAAGGGAGAGGGCAATAGCCGGACTCCGCAGGGCAAGACAGTAATCAAACTGTATGTGGTCTTTGGCGATTTGAACGAGCGAACGCGCCAATTCCCCGGGCCCAACCCTGTCCTGTACCATGGCCGTAAGGACCGCATCCATCTCTTTCCGCCTGATGGTCGGAGAGTAAACTTCAATTTTCATGCAACACTAAGACCTCAAATCCCATCATACAATAAAGGGAAGATTTGTGCAATTTACCCCGCGGGAAACTCAGGGCAACGTCATTTAGTCTTTGCTCGTTAAAATTTCCTTGAGCTCACAGGAATTTTCAAGAAAAACTAACCACAAAGGCGAATAAGGCGCACAAAGGATGCATGAAACAACGCTTT
>JAITAW010000264.1 GCA_031283905.1 Treponema sp.
ATCCTCCTGTCGAAACGGCTCATGCGAACCATTATCGTAAATTTAAGCGTCGCCATGCTGCTGAATTTCGCGGCCATTGTTTTGGCGATTACGGGTATTCTTAATCCCATCCTCGGAGCGTTGGTACATAACGCGGGCTCCGTGGCGGTTATTTGCAACTCCGCCCTGTTGCTCAAATGGCGGGGAAAGACGGGCAATAACCGGTAAACGGCGCGGGACTACCGGTAGACGGGGCTGTATTAAGGGTTGCGCGAAAGGGCGGCGCAAGTGTACCGCCGGGTTGTTTTTACGAAACCGTGCCGTTTCAGCCCTCTGAACCGCTCCCTGTCAGCCGCCTGCCGCCGTTTGCGCCGCCTGGACAAACACTGCGGGTATGCGGAAATACGCAAAACGTTTGAAAGGAGCGTTGGTAGAAAAAAGACCGTGTATCGCACGGGATTTTTGCCGCGGAACCCGCGTGTTCCGCTTCGGCAAAGGCTGGTTTTCCTACGACGGAATCAACTGATTCTACAACGGAATCAACTGATTCTATGGCAAAATCAACTGATTCTGCGGCGGAATCAACTGATTTTACGGCGGAATCAACTGATTCTATGACAAAATCAACTGATTCTGCGGCTAAATCAGCTGATTCTATGACGGAATCAAGTGATTCTACGGCTAAATTTAATCCGTCTATGACAGCGTCATAGACAGTCTATTTTATTATGGAGGTGTAATAACATGGGGCGTATTACAAACATTGGCTGGCGGACATTACGGAGTTTTCGGCGCTCATCGACACAGTCGGTGTAAAACTCAACGCGGCGAAATCCAGTGAGCGGACCCCGGTTATTCCCGCCTATCATTAAATGTACTTACATGATAAAAAGCAGTAGTATCATTTGATGCTAAATTTCTACCAGAATACTGTCGATGTTCTAAAACCCATGTTTCATCTAATAAGTCCAATAAAAGAACGAATTCGCTCCTCCAACTTGCAACTCCATTAAAAACGCGATCACTTAATGAAGGTGTTCTAATACCACCACCTCTATAACTATAATTTTCTTGCCAGCCAAGTTTCATTAATTTTAAAAATTGTACAAGTTTTCTTCTATCAGCACCAAAATTAAATTCTCTATATCCGGGCATTCCAGAAATTTTTATTTCAGTACCTAATGCTAAGATTGGAGTTTCTTCAATTTTTTGAATAGTTACGCTTGATTGACCTTCAACGTCATAATATGCGTATAGTATTTCTCCAGAACGTAGCCTGTACCTTTGCTCTACAACATATGTAATGCCATTATTTCTAAATTCAGTACTTTCCAAAAGTTCTGCTCCGGCAGGAATTGAAAATTGCTGTGCCCATAACCCATATATACACTGAATAAATATGGTGAAAAATATTAACTTCTTCATATTGCTCCTCCAAATATCATTCTACTATCTTATTTTAATTATTGTCAAGTATAATATTATTCAATAATTTTGTCTTGGCGTTTCGCGTAACGAGACTGTGTGCGCAATACGGTTTGAAATTGGTCAAAATATAAAAAAGCGTAATGGTATATGTACGAATCATTCGCCGGCTTGATGGCGAATGCGGCAAGCGGCGCGATGGGCGTTCGTTCCATTGGATTCAGTTCCTTCGCCACCGTGTTAAACTCAAAAACACTTCTACCCCTGAACATGACCGCCCATTGCCGCCCGGCGTTTCATTCTGTCCTTGCCCCCGGCGGCAAAATCCCGCTCGATCGTGATAAACGCGCTTTGGAGAAAGGCCCGTATTTCCGCTCCGCGCGGCGGGAGAGATAAAATATCGCCGGCGCAAGCGGTTTGTAAACCGTTGATGGCAAGTCCCTCTTCAGAAAGCGAATAAACCGCAACCTTATGCTGTGAACGCGCTGAATTTATAGCAAAAAGCCTGTTCTCAAACCACGCCGCGTAAAGGACAAGCCGTTTGTCTGTCAGTACCCTGCCGCCGTTTGCCGTGCGCGAATAAAAGGGATCCCCGTCCCGCAGCGCTCTAAATGAGCGGGTTTCGGCCGGGCATAAACGCGCCGCTTGAGCGTTAGCTTGCTTTTCAAAAAAAGCGTCTTTGAAATGGGTTTTATAATGCGGAAACGAAAGATCCAGCCCGGCTATGAATATAACGGACGGTTCAAGCTCAAGGCAGAAATCGAAAGCCGTTGTCGCCACGGATCCGCCGGAACCGAGTCGGCCCTTGGGATCGACCTTTTCTTCGATTTGTCTGCCAAGCGGGAGCGGCGTTGCAAACAAAAAAGTGCGCGCGCCGTGGTGCAGGGTAGGCGGGTATATGGCGCTCTCGGTTATAAGACAGGTGTTTGACGCGCCAAGGCGGTCAAGGTGCCGCGAGTTCCAATATTGAGGATCCCCGCTTACGATCCAATCGGGGTCAACGCCTGATCGGAGCAGGTAATTCAGGCTCGTGTCAACGCCGATGACTGCGCACCGTTCGGCAAACGCGGGCAGCAAAGCGGCCGTGTTGTCCAGAGAAGGGCCGGCCGCGACAAGCAGAAGGGGAATGTCCCGTTTCAAAAGCCCTTTTAATCTGGAAACCCCGGGATACGTGCAAACACAATCTGAAACCGCGCAGTTTTTCAAAAAATTTCGCGTCCAGCGATCTCCAAAGCGTTTGACGGTCGCTTCGTTTACCGCGTCTTTCGTTTGCCAGGTGCGTATGCGCCGCTCAATCCCTGCGTACCACGCTTCATCAAGCTGAACAAGAGCGCGGTTTTTAAGGATGCATACATCCTTTGTTTCATTAAAAAAAGAAAGCGCCCCAAAGATCGCATCTTCCGCGCATCCAAGCGCAAACGCGACGGTGTTTTTCGATAAGAAACCGGTGAAATCCCTGGTTTCAAAGGCTTTTTTGAGTATCTCGGGATGTTTTTCAACAATAATGACCGGGCGGCTGTTTCCGCATTGTTCAGCGGCCGCGGCAGCCGCGTACCCAAGCCCAAAGCCCAGCGCGACAATGACGCCGCAAGACGCGCCGCCTCCGGCAACGGCGTCCGCAAGACGCGCCCCTTCCCGCGCCGGCTCTCGTTTTGAATGGACATAGGTACCGTTTACAACCAGCGTAGGCTCTCCATCCGCCGCGATTTCAAGCCGCAGCGTCAACGGTACCGTCGTTGCGTTTTCCGCGCCGGCGATCTGTTCTGCGAGTCCCGGAAAGAGCTTTGTGATGACAGCCGCGTTTTTTGTCCATATGCCGTTTTTGTCCAAATTCACGCCGCCTACTCCAAATACAACATAATGACATCCCCATGCACAAGCTGAGTCCCCGGGGAAGGAGTCTGCGTTTTCACGTGTCCATTGCCTTCCAAATGAATGATATAGCCGGAGTCCGGCTCAAACAAGGGGATGAGGCTCAATTTTGAATAGCCGCTCAAATCGGGCATGACGCCATCAAGGGGCGGAAGGGGAGGTTCTCCTTCAAAGTACACGGTGCTGGATTGCAGTTCAACCGGATTCTTTCCCCGGTGCAGTTTCAAATAGTCCGTGAGCGATTCCGCCGCTTTTCTAATGGGGATGGTTGCGATACGTCCGCCAAGGTAGGACTCGCCCTGGGGTTTTACGATCACCGCATAGAGGATGAGTTGGGGATCATCGGCCGGGAATATTGCCATACAGCTTGCGATAAAATCCGTTTCCGAGTACGCGCCTCTTTCCGCGACTTGAGCGGTTCCGGTCTTGACCGCCATGGGAATATCGCCGATGGCGGCCCTCCAGCCGGTTCCGTCAATCGCAGCCGTGGCGCGCATGTACTGCAAGAGGCTCGCCGCAGTCTGTTCGCTCATCACCCGCTTGAACGGGGTCAGCTCGGCGGGATAGGGCGTTTCGGTTCCGTTCGGCGCGGTGAGCTTCAGTATAAGCTTGGGCTGAACCGGCACGCCCTGATTGGCGATGGCGCTTGCCGCCTGGAGCATTTGCAGCATGGACACCGATATGCCTTGCCCGATGGCAAGCGTAGGTTTGAAACGCCTGCTGTTGTCTTCTCTGAAAATGCCCGCCGATTCACTGGGGCTGCCGGAGCCGACCCGCTGCCCAAATCCGAAGCTATAGATTTTATCGTAAAAAACCCGGTTTTCTATGCGCTCGGAAGCTAAACTGACGCCCACATTACATGAAAGGGCGATGATTCGCTCGGCGTTTACAACGCCGTGAACGCCGATATCCGTGATGGCCGGATTTACACGGGTATAATGCCCGGTACAGACAAAGGTGGAATCTTCGGTGATCGCCCCGGTGTCCAAGAGCGCCGCAACCGAAAATATTTTGAACACCGAACCGGGTTCGTAGGTGTAGAGCGCGGGCTGATACCGCCATGTCGCGCCCGGATAGGCGTTGTAATTGTTCGGATCAAAACCGGGCAGCGAAGCGGAACCGAGAATTTCTCCGGTGTGCGGATCCATCGCGGTAAGCATGACGGACTGGGCTTTGTTTTCAACAAGCGCCTCCTCCGCTATCTGCTCCAAAAAATGCTGGATATTCACGTCAATGGAAAGCGTCAACTGCTTACCGCTTTCCGTAGCCGTTGGTTTAAGCTCGGATTCAAATGCCCATTCAATACCTTCCTTCCCGTCATTGTCCCTGCCGACCATACCGATGATTTGGCTCGCCAGTCTCTTTTCGGGATACACCCTGCCGGACATTACATCGATCCTCACATGATCAAGGTTTATCCTGTTTGCAAACGCGGCTCTTTCAGC
>JAITAW010000299.1 GCA_031283905.1 Treponema sp.
AGAATATAATGATTTTTGACGATAAGAGTATTGGAGGTAATTAATATGTTTTTTAATAAAATTTTAAAATGGTGTATCCCAAATGGAATTTATAATATTTATAAATAAAAAATTACCCCCCCCCCCCCCACCAGAAGACAAATATAAAGTTATTCATCGTAGCAGATTAGAATTATTGGATAAAGGTAATAACATAACAAAAAATATTGGTGATGCATGGATTACAGAGGATTCAATAGATAAATATTATGATCCAGCTGAAAAATGGTTGGACGTTTTTTGGAATGTGAATTCGGTTTTTTATCGTTGTTTTGATCAATTGAACATAGAAAATATTGTTGAATTGGCATGTGGCCATGGTAGACATGTGCAAAAATATTTAGAGAAAGCTCAGAAAATTACATTAGTTGATATAAATCAACAAAACATTGATTTTTGCAAAAAAAGATATTCAGATGAAATAAAAATAAATTATTTAGTAAATAATGGCAGTAATTTTGATGAAATCAAATCGGATTCTCAAACAGCGATTTTTACATATGATGCTATGGTACATTTTGAAATGCTTGATATTTTATCATATATAAAAGAATCCAATAGAATACTGATGGATGGAGGAAAAATATTATTTCATCATTCAAATGCCGCATTTTCCCCTGAGCTTGGCTGGTATAAACCGCATGGAAGAAATTTTATGTCAGCAGATATTTTTGCCTACTTAGCATTACATCATGGATTTGTTGTTTTATCGCAAGATGTTTTTTCTTGGGGTGAAGGTGAAAATTATGCAAAAGATATTGATTGTTTATCATTGTGTCAGAAAATAAAAACAATAAAATAGAATACGGGCAAACTTCGCATAATGGGCCTGTATATGCGCAGACCCGCAAGCGGACCTGCCCCCGTTGGCGGTTCGGGCTATGGTTTTGCCAGGTCATTCCGCTACGCTTCATTGCCTGCACTTTTTTTATAAGCCCTAGTTACAGCGGCGTACCCGCCACCCGTGTTTTCAAACTATTTCGCCATCACTTACAGTAGTGTTACCAATTCTAACCGCCGCAGAGCGCGCAAACGAGTTTGGCGGTATTACCTCCTCCCCCCTGCGAATAAATCAATGTAAAATAATCAGCCCACGAATATTCTATGCGGATATGGCGAACGGCAGGCGGGATGGCGCGTTAGCCCGCCTACTTTGCGACAAAACTCACCACGCGGTACTGGAGGATTTGCAGCATTTGCAGCGCCGTATTAACATATTCAAAACGGGTGTTTTTGTCCGCGATAAGGTGAATCCTGGTTTCGGGCGCTTTCTGGTAGGTTGCGATAATGCCGTCCTCAATGGCGCTGAGATCGCTTGGGTCTCCATTGAGGTACAGACCGCCGTGAACATCGATCCAGATTTCAAGGTTCTTTTCCGCGCTTGTTTGTTTTGCGGTTTCAGCCTCAGGATACTCAACCTTGACTTCCTTCCGGTAGTTGATGAGAGAGACCAACATGATGAAGATAAGTAGGAGAAACGCCACATCAGACATGGAATTGAGCGGAATGATAAAACGCCTTCGGCTTTGCCGCCGGTTTCGGTTGAGATTCATGGCTGCGTCATGGAAAAAGAAAACGAATCCACTTGCAATTTCTGCGCAAGCTCCACAAAGGACACCACGCTTTGCCACGGCGCGGCCGACGCGATGACAAGCGTCACCGCAAGGTTTGGCCGCGCCGCCACATTCGAGCGAATCAGCGTTTCCGCATCCGCCAGGGAAAGCGGCTTTTCGTCATAAAAAATGGCGCCGGAGTCGCCCATTTCAAAACGCAGCAGCTCTTCCTTCAAAAGGAGGCGCGTTGAGTCCTTTGCCGGCAGGTCCATAAGGAAGCCCTTGTTTATGTTAAAGCCCGCGATTACAATGAAATAAATGATGAGAAGAAAGGCGATATCGCTTGAGGCGCTTGAATCGTCAAACGGACCGCGTTTCCCCCGGCGGAGTTTCATGGGAACAGTATACATAAAACCATCGCATGTTTCAATCAATTGTAGCCGCGCCGCGCCGCGTTGTCAAAAGCCTGTGAAAAAAGCGCTCTTTACATGAGATATGGCGTTAAGCTGGGCGCGCGTAGGTTCGGGAACAAGCGGGATAGTGGGAAAAATGGCGTTGATCTGATCAACGAGCGTGTTTTTTTCAATGGCGACCATGATGAGAAAGAGAAACTCACGGCGGTTTACTTCTACGCCGTTTTCAACAGAAATCAACCGTTCAAACCAGAAATCATCCAGTTTGACGGCGCGTTCGTACCGCGCATTCGAGAAAACTTTGATGGCGTTTTCAAAAAAAACGCCGTATTCGTAATCAGGATAGGTTTTGACGTTTCTTTCAAGCCTGTTTTGAACCCGTGCCGCGACCATCCGGGGAAGTTCCCGCTCTACTGAAAAATGTAAAGCCCATTGCGTGATGGCCGTGTCATTATTACCCTTGATTTCCTTAATAAAAACATATGCGGTCCGGTACGCGGACAGGCGTTCCACCCCACGCAAACCGCCCGTAAGGTACGCCTGCACCCACCCGGGAAATACATTACTCTTCTGGCTCACAACGGAAACCGTCTGGATCGGCGGCGGCGGCGCGGGCGGCGGACTCCAATGGAGCTGCGCCGTTGGTTTTTCGGGCGTTGCACAGGAAAAAAGGCACAAATGAGCGAAGACGCAAAAAAACAGCCGCCGCGTCAGCGGCCATATGGATGCCGCGCGTCCTTTTCTTATTCTTCCCATTTTTCCCGTATCCGCGCCTACAGGTCCGCCACAAGGTTGTTCATTATGTACTCACGGCGATCCGGCGTGTTTTTCCCCATATAAAACGCGAGAACCTGCGGAACGATCTTGATCTGATTTACCGAAACCGGCACGAGGCGCATGTCCTCTCCGATAAACTGCCCGAATTCCTTGGGACTGATTTCACCCAAACCCTTGAAACGGGTTACTTCGCTTTGCGATCCAAGCGTTTTCATTGCGGCGTCCCGTTCTTTTTCCGTGTAACAGTACCGCGTTTCCTTTTTGGTTCGCACCCGGAAAAGCGGAGTCTCCAGAATAAAAACGCGCCCGTTTACCACCAGTTCCTCAAAGTACGAAAGAAAGAAGGTGAGAAGCAAATTTCTGATGTGAAAACCGTCAAAATCAGCGTCTGTCGCTATCACGATCCGCGCGTACCGGAGCGAGGAAAGATCGTTTTCAATGCCCAGCGCCATCATCATGTTGTAGAGTTCTTCGTTTTTGTAGATCGCGGTCCGTTTCTTGCTGTACATGTTTTCGGGTTTGCCCCGCAGCGCGAAAATAGCCTGCGTCATAACATCGCGGCTGCTCACCAGAGAACCCGCCGCCGAATCGCCTTCAGTGAGGAATATCATCGAGTTTTTGCCGCGTTCCCCGTCCTCAAGATGGTACTTGCAATCCTTGAGCTTGGGTATCTTGAGGGCGATCTTTTTCGCCGCTTCGCGGGCTTCTTTTTTCACCGCGTTCAGTTCCGTGCGGAGGCTTTCATTAGCCATGATCTTTTGCTCAAGTTTTTTCGCCGCTTCGATGTTTTTATGGAGCCAGTCTTCGACCGCGGTTTTCACTTCCTGCACCACCGGAGCGCGTATATCGGAATTGCCGAGCTTGTTCTTGGTCTGGCTCTCAAACACCGGATTTCTTATTTTAACGGCGACCGCCGCTATGGTTCCTTCCCTGATGTCCTCGCTCTTGTAGTCTTTCTTAAAAAACGCCTGTATGCCCTTCAAAAACCCTTCTTTAAACGCGGACAGGTGGGACCCGCCGTCCGAGGTGAACTGCCCGTTGACAAAAGAAAAGTACTCTTCGCCGTAGCTGTTCGTATGGGTAAAGGCGAATTCGAGCCGTTCGCCCTTGTAATATCCCAACGGATACAGGTTTTCTTCGCCGGTTTCTTCGTTCAGGAGATCGAGAAGCCCGTGATCAGACGTATAGGATTTTCCGTTCAGGGTGAGGGTAAGCCCGGTGTTGAGATAGGCGTAATTCTGGACGCGCTTCTCAACGAATTCCAGATTGAACTCGTAGGGCCCGAAAATTTCCGGGTCGGGCGTAAACTCAACGTACGTGCCGTTTTGTCGCATGTCCGCCTGCGCCGAAGGTTTGATTTTGCCCTTTTTATTGCGCAGCAGCTTGCCGCGCTCAAATACGGCTTCCGCGTATTCGCCGTCCCGTATGGACATGACGCGGAAACGCGAAGACAGGGCGTTCACCGCCTTGGTGCCGACGCCGTTCAATCCAACGGAAAACTGAAACACGTCATCGTTGTACTTCGCGCCGGTATTGATCACGGACACGCACTCAACGAGTTTCCCAAGCGGGATGCCCCGCCCGAAATCCCGTACCGCGGCGGTTCCGTCCTTCACCTCCACTTGTATGGTCGTTCCGTTTCCCATGATGTATTCATCAACGCCGTTGTCAACCACTTCTTTGAGAAGCACGTAAATGCCGTCGTCAGGGTTGGAACCGTCGCCCAGCCGCCCTATGTACATGCCCGTCCTCAGCCTGATATGTTCAAGCGAGGAAAGGGTTTTTACTTTAGATTCATCGTAAACCGCGCCGCCTGCCCGCGGCTTTGCATTCTTAACCGTCATACCCACGAATAGTATAGTACAACCCAAAAATGGTCAACATATTTTTAACGAGCGGGAAGCTTCATGCCGCCAACAAGTTACGAATTCTTGAACGCGGCGCGTATACGCCGGCGGGGTAGGGGAGGGCCGCCGCGTCCTACAGCGCTTTTTAATAGCCGGTTGTTTTTTCACTTCACCTCAAGGCTATATTCAAACGGGCTGTCAAGCTCTTTTATATATTCATTCGGATGTTTTTCCCTCCCGGCAAGTCTCCGGACATGGATTTTGTTATTGCAGAAAGCCCGGTCGCCAATACTGTCGACTGGTTTGCCGTTGACGGGTTCGGGGATACGGCCCGGTCTTTCCCCTGTATCATACTTTGTAGATCGCCATCGAAAAAGCAAATTTAAGTGGAACCCGCCGGTTTGAACTCCATAAAAAAAACGTAAAAAAGCGGAAAAACGGCGCGGAGAGATTGACAACTACGGCGTTCCTCGCTATAGTATTGCGCATGAACATGTCTGTATTGTGTTTCAAAGCTATCAAAATAACGAACGGCATACGCCTTCTCATTCTCGTGTATTTCCCACATGGGCGCGTTAACGCCCCGCAGTTTATGCGGATGGGGGGCGCCCCCCCC
>JAITAW010000056.1 GCA_031283905.1 Treponema sp.
GCCTAGGCCATTGCGCTGAGCTCCATTCCCACGGCTCACTACACCCACAGTTTGCCAGCCCTAAAAATGCTACGCATTTTTCTATTCGGGCTGTCAAACCGTCGTAAACAGCCGGAACGATGTTATGCGCAATATGTCCCTAAAAATTATTGGAAACTTCTGGAAAAATATTAGACTTGTTTAATAACCCGGTTAGTTATTAAACAAGGTCTGCAATTTTTCAGGCTAAAGCCTTGAAAAATTAGTAACTTCAGATACTAAACAATTCTATTGACAAATTTGTATCGCTTTACATTATGTGAACACGGCCTAGGAAAACAGCCAGCTACCCTCCTTCTCCGTATCTCCGGTTTACCCCGTTTTATCACCTTGTTCGTCCGTATCTTAATCCAGAGTTCATTTGGTAAGGTTTGCCAATCCCCAAAAGCAAGTTTGCGGGTGGAATGTATGTAATGCGGTTACGTACGCGTGGCGATGTCTATCTAATGCCTATGGCGTCCCTGAGCCTTCTCATTGTTTCTTTCGCGATGACACGGGCTTTTTCAGCGCCTTCGGCAAGAATAGCCTTGAGCTTTTCAGTGTCCGCCATGATTTCTTCAAACCGGTTACGCAACGGCGTCAGTTTGCGGTTCGCCACGAGAAAAAGTTCTTCCTTGGCCTCGCCCCAGCCCATGCCGCCCGCACGGTAACGTTCAGCTAAAGCCGCCTGTTCTTCAGTATCCGCAAACAGTTTGTACAACTGGTAAATTTGCGAAACATCTGGGTCTTTCGGTTCGTCAACCATCTGGGAGTTAGTAACAATACGCATGATGAGTTTGTGGAGCTGCTTTTCACTTGAAAACAGCGGGATCGTGTTGCCGTAACTTTTGCTCATCTTCTGCCCGTCAAGACCAGGTATCACCGCCACATGCTCTTGTATCAACGCCTGAGGTATTTTGAGTAGATCTTTTTTGTAATTGAAATTAACGGCTTGCGCAATATCCGCAGCCATTTCCACATGCTGGGTCTGATCTTGCCCGACCGGCACTACATCGGAATCAAACAACAGAATGTCGGCGGCCATAAGCGCCGGATACGTGAAAAGCCCCATATTCACTCCGGCGTCAGGATCAACATTCTTTTCAAGATTTTCCTGAACAGCCGCTTTATAGGCATGGGCGCGGTTCATAAGCCCTTTGCTTGTGAATGCCATTAAGATGGTGGCAAGTTCAAATGTTTCAGGAACAGAACTCTGCCGGTAAAAGACAACCTTGTTCGGATCAAGTCCAGACGCGAGCCAACCCGCCGCCACCGCCAGGGCGTTTGATCGTAGTTCCGTGGGGTCTTTTACCGTGTTGAGCGCATGATAATCCGCTATAAAATAGCGGGCGTCGTATTCTTCAGCCAATTTTAATGCTGGTTGTATAGCCCCAAAATAGTTGCCGATATGCAGGATACCGGTAGGTTTTATGCCTGTTAAAGCAATCTTCATAGATGTAGTATAGATAAAGACAGGCGTTTTGTAAAGATACGGCGGCGCGGCCACTAATATGCGCCGCGATTAAAGATATGCTCTTGCGCGGACCGGCTTTTGCAGCGTTGTTCACTCAGAAATACGCGGCATAGCGCCGCTCGCAACGTAGCGCTTGATTTCCGCATACCATTTGGATGTACCGGTAAAATGTTCGCAAAACGCGCCTAAACACGCGCCGGTAATAAGCCCCGCTCCTAAAAACGGCGGCGCAATGTACACAACGCTTTTTCCAAATACAAAGAAAGACGCCAAAAAGAGCTGGCTTATGTTGGAAACCATAGCTCCCGCAACGCCAATTCCAATAAAACCAATGCGTTCGCCGCATAACCGGCGCAGGAAAAACATCGTAGACGATGACAGTATGGTTCCGGCAAACGAAAAGAGAAAGACATAGGAGAAAAGCGTACCCGTAACCAGCGCCTGCCCCAGAATCTTAATCAGTACAAGCAAAAAAAAATCGCTCCATCCAAACACATCCAGCGCCAGCATCAAAGGCAGACTCGCAATTCCAATCCGCATGAATGGCAGGGGTTTTGGAATCATGTATTCAATGGAAGAGAGAAAAAGGCAGAACGCGCCCAATAACGCGATAGGTTTGGCGGCGAAGCCTGTATTACCACGTACTTGCATCAAGTTCTTCTCGTTTTTTTTCCCCGCTCTCTATGACTGTAAAAACATTGTTCGGCAGGCACGCTATCCACTGCCCGGCGGCTTTGATGTCTCCTTGGACAACGCAGGTCTGATTACCGCATGGGGACGATAGCACCCGCACCCTGCCGTTGTGAATCGCCACCACCGTGTTTCCCAAGGGACCGGGAACCGTTACAGTATCTTCCGCGTCCAAAGGGAATATCCACGCCCCGTCTTGTCCGCGGACGCTCACCTGCGCGTTACCATGCGGCTTTGCGTAAACGGCGACGCTTGAAAAAACAACCGCTCCTAACGAAAGAAGCGCTACCACCGCGTCCAGAGGCTTGAATGAAACCGTATTGTTTTTAGAGAATTTTTTAGAGAATATAAAAAAGACCGTAAACAGGGAGAGAGTCGTTTTTTTCACGGATTATGAACGCTGTTCGGCGATAGCTATGGCAAGCTCGACTTCAGATATGCTCATACCCAGCCGAGTCGCTATCAGATTGGGAGAAAAGCCCGCCCTGGATAATTCGGCAATCTGTTCAAGCATGGGTTTTTGCTCTGTTGCCGCGCTATGAATCGCGGGCGGCGTTTCCTTCTCTTTTCTCTGCGCTTCACCATCTTCACCTTTCTCATCGCCCTCAGCGCCGCGCTCCTCTTTGAGTACAGGTTGAACGCTCATTTCGTGGACCGGCGTTGCGGCTTCGCTGTTCTGTATCGCCAAATCCGGCGTGTACGCATTGATGCGCGTTTCCACAAGCCGCTTGCGTCCAAGTTCGGCGTAGACATCCTCATTGGCGCGGCGTTTCGCCAGTTCCTGATCATATAGTAAAATTCGTTTGTCAACATCGTCTAACAACGCCTTGATCGTTTTGATCCTGTCTTCAATGAGCATCGCGTCACGATCCGTCGCGGCATCTATTTCGGCGATCAGTTTTGACACTTCTTCCTTGAATTCCGCTAAAATACGTTCCTGTCCGGTTCTACGCCTTATGTATGCGTTACAGTATATAAAAAACAACGCGCATAAACCAAGACTTATAATAGAAATAATCGTACCGCTATCCATGCTACCCGCTTATATCGATATTTTTTCCTAATTGAGGATCCCACAATTTAAGAGCGTCTTCTTCCTCTTCCCGTTCTTTATCACGGCGCCGTTCTCCATCTCTTTCAGAAAACTTACGTGAACCGCGGTCATGTATCGCCCCCGCTCCTTCACCGACATTCTGAGATTCGTTTACCGCTTGAATATGCGCTTCGGTACTTTTCTGCTTTTTGAGGTTTTGCAGGGACTGCTGTATAACTAACCCGTCCTTTTGCACAGCCTGCGATTTCCCCACCGAGTCCATTTGAGTAAACAATATCTGTAAATCAAGCGGTTGAATTGCCATTGTCCCTAATCATCCACGGACTCGAACTCCCTCTTCGCGTCTTTGTCAGGCTCTTCGTATTTAACAACACGGACAAGGTTATCTTCCAAGACAAAGGTTGCGGCTCGATATTCGTTACGTATATTTTCAACAACATCACGAATAACGATTTTGACACCTGGGTATATCATGTTCGCAACGGAAACTCGCCCCCGCGTCTTGAGGGCATTCTGCTCCTCCTGCTTTTGATCTATTTCTTTATCAATATCTTGCAATTCGGAGACTAGGCTGTTTCTCTGATCCATAAGCTCATTCAGGAGGAATTCCTTGTCTTCCGGAAGGCTTTTTCTCTGGGCCTTTATGTTAATGAGCGCCTGCATTTCGGTTTGTATGTTTTCGAGTTCTTTTTTATAACGCTCCTTGTCAAGCGCCAACTGCTCAAGAGCTTCCTTTATATTGGGATCGATGCCTACTTCACAGATCGTTTCGGTACCGCCGCTTGAAGTGCCTATGATCTGCGCGTTGATCTCCTCGGAAGCCCTGAGTCTTCCGCCTACGATGCGGGCGCGTTTTCCTTGGCACACGATTCGCTTGTAGGCATCCACCTGCGAATTGATGATGCCGTCAGACACCACCACCATATCGCCCGCGTTAATAACGGCATTTTCTATAAAACGCGCCCATATGGATTTTCCCGCTTTCACATGACCGGTCGTTTTCCCTGGTATCCCTTGGGCAACGCTGATGTCGCCTTCCGCTTCCATTTCGGCGCATTCAACGGTACCTTTTACCTCAATATTTCCCGCTGCTTTTACGGAGAAGCCGTCTTCCACGTTGCCGGTAATTACCACGGTGCCTAAGAATATAATATTTCCGGTCTTGAGGCACACATCGCCCTCCACCAGAAACACCGGCTCAATGTTGATAACTCCGCTGGCAAGCATAATTTGCCCGTTAATATCGGCAAGAATCACCATGCCGTCTTTGTCCGCATGTACATTCTTCCCAAGCGGCAGCGAAATGTCCGCGCCGTCTTTTGCGGGCAGAAATTCGCCTTTAACCGTTCTTCCCTTTTTCCCTTCTTCAGCCGGAACTTTTACGGCGACCGGCTGATTTTCAATTACGTTCTGAATAAGCTGAATATTTTTAAAGTCAACCTTGCCGGTGCGGTTTTCCCGCAGATGCATCTTGTTCGGATTTGTTTCAAATTTATATTCTATGTACGCGTTTCGTCCATTGACTTCTTTCATCCCTTCCGCGACTAAGACCGGCGTCTTATAGACAGGGTGGTCCACAAATTGTTCTATAACATCGTTTTTGATTCCGTTCACTATATGGTTCTTATGCAAAAAGCTGATGATGTTATCCTCGGACAGATCGCAACCATTGACGCCCGCGGGCTCCACGGTTATAAAAGCTTTCATGTCATTATCCGTGACTTCAACCCGCATGTTGCTGTCACGACTGTAGTTGCGGTTAAAGGTTCCGACCTTTATATAAACACCTTCGGCATGTTCGACAACGGCGTTCACCATATTCACGTCAATATCTTTAATAAACCGGTCGTTGAGCGCCTGCATCGCCATCGTTGCGGCGGCAGGCCGGCCCGATCCGATGGGAGGCTTTACTTTAAGCAACGCTCCGTCGGCGGTTAACCGGACAAACACTTCTCCGTCCATGTTCTTCGCAACCGGTGAAACAGCTTCCTCACCAACGGCCGCGCCGCCGGTACTGGTCTTTGTCGCTTGCGCCGAAATCTTTGCGTAGGCTTTGATCTTCCAGTCTTTTTTCCCCGTGCCGAAAACACCTTTGAATCCCTGTTCAATCACTTCATACTCAATGCGGCGCACCGGAACATCGAGCAAGGCGGACGCTTCCTCAAGGGCGGACTCCAAGGTCAGACCTTCAGTGTTGACAATACGAATCGTTTTGTCAATTTCAAGCTGTTCTTTCATCAATTTTTGTAATTTGACAAAATCTATC
>JAITAW010000077.1 GCA_031283905.1 Treponema sp.
AAGGGAATTATCCAGAAGCCTGAGCGTGTTCAGAGATCGTCCTAGAACGCTCAGAGACTTTTATGGTGTGCTCGGAATCATTTATAGTACGCTCGGAAACATGGGGTGACACAAAGGAAAAAAGTCCGCGAATGAACGCTCATGTATCCGAATAATTGGTGAATATCCCCGTTCAGACCCTGAGTATTCCAAGTATGAAAAGCTCTTCAACAGCCGCAACCGTTTTGCCGTAGTAACCCAGGTATCCAATGTCTTGGGCACGGTTACGTCGGCAGCGGAATTGGTACAGATTACCCACAGCCACGAGGTACGGATCCTGCGACATTGCCCAGGCCGTCTCCCCTCTGCCAGGTCAATGTCGCTCTTTATTTTTTCCAAGCCGGTAACACGGCTTTTAGAATATCAACAACTATCATATTATGTACCGGCTAACCATCGCATAAAATTCGCGCCGAAAATATAGTCGGCGGCCATAGCGAAAGGCGCCGCATAGAGCCTGATACCATAAACGCCCACCACGGCGGAGAGCAGCATAGGCTTTACCACAAAAGTGAACGCCGCCAGAAACACCGCCATGCTTAAAACAAAAACGACAACCTGTTTCCCGACATACCCCCATACATAGGACACGAGATCATCGGCGCTGGGAATCCAGCCGTCAAGTTTAGCGTCGAGTTTCGCCTTGAGTTTGAACACGAAAGGATGTATCGAATACACATACCGCGCCACAAAATCCGAAGGACCCGCGCTTTCGGCAATGATACCGAAAGGAATCATCGGAATGATGCGTATCGCTTGCAAGATTTTTGGCACGAGATTCAGCGCCGTGTGAACCAGCAGCGCCAGGAGCAGCGCGGAACTTACAAAAAGAGAGACGTTTTTCCCGAACAAGACCCCCAATAAAAAATGGGGAATGAACACGGCGGCAAGAAAAAGTAACAGTTTTACGATGTTGTTTACAATCGTCTTTTTAACCAGTTTGTTCAGTTGGGACTCAACAAACATTCCGGCGGCAACGTTGATTCCTAACCTTACCACCCCTTGCACAATGTCCATAATCGCCATATTTCGTTCCTTAAGCTGAATTTTATCACGCTTTTTACGACCTCCATAAACGTCATGTAACGCTCCTCTTCAATAAGGAACTTGTCGATTGTCTTGAAGTCGCTTTCGGAAAAAGTTCGCTATATCTTGAGCGCCATGCAGCAATGCGATATTCATACAAGACTTCAGATTCATTTTTATAAATTCATCTTCGCTCATAAAATCTTTAAAATATTGCAAATACATTTGCTCTACATTACAAGCAAGCGGTCTGTTTGCATATATGCCGCACAAGTTTCCCTCCAAGTGCTTGCACACTCCGTTTTCGCCGCGCAGTTCAGCAGCCGCGGACACATTCCGCAAAGTCTTGCAGCATAAACCGCACCGTATACAAGGAAAATTCATCGGAGATTCCCTCCGTTAAGACAAAGACGCTACTTTGTAACGACCTCGTCTCAAACTTTGTTTTATTTTCCGCGTGATTTCCTGCTTCTTTTCCTCCGAAAGCGAGCCCTGTTTTTGGGATACATTTTTATTTGACTCAATAATATCCCGGACCGCGTCTTCAAGGTGTTTTTGGGTTATAACGGCATCTCCATCTATGGCTGTTTTGGTCGCCGCTTTTACCACCGCGTTTTTTATGTCCCGCCCGCATATATCCTCGATTTGAGCCAGTTTTTCAAGGCTAATTTCTGGATCGAGCGGCAGGGTGGAAATAAGCATTTTTTCCCAGAGCTTCCGGCGCATTTCAAAATCAGGCTTTTTAAAATGAATACTTTTAATCCGCGTAACAAACGCGCCGTCATAGTTTTCGGCAAGGTTGGTGGCGAAAATAACCACGCCGCTATACTGCTCAATTTGAATGAGTAGTTGACTGCGCATGGAATTGATCGCCTGCTCGCTTCCCTGGGTTACATTGGTAAGACGACGGGATAGAAGGCTGTCCGCCTCATCAATGAACAACACCGCGTCGTTTTCCGCGGCAAAATTAAAAAGCCGTTTCACGTTTTTGGGGCCGTCCCCGTGGTACTTGCTTTCAATTTCCGCGTAACTGGCAAGGATGATTTTCTTTTGCATAACGTTTGCGATAGCCTGCGCGGCCATTGTCTTGCCCGTGCCGGAAGGCCCGTGAAAATTAAGCGCCAGTTTTGGGGAAGGATCGATTTTTTTTAATCCCCATTCCTCATAGATTTTATCCCGCACGGATTCAAACTTGATGGAATACTGCAGTTCCTCCATCACCTTGTCATCAAGAACCAGTTGATCAAACGTAAACTGCGGCTCCCGCAAGTTTATCGAAACGGCTTCGTCTGGTTTTTCATTATCCGGCTCATTTTTGCCGCGGGAAGAACCGTCCCGGCCAGTCGGCTTGGCCGCCGCCACGGTAACATTCGGCTTGTTTATCTGGTAGCGCTCCTCCAGCATATCATTAACGGCCCGCGTAACGCGGGTATTCAGTATGCTTTTATCGCCGCTGTCCTGAATATAGGGCAAATTGGTCAAAACGATGTCCATATCTTTACCACCCCTTTATTTCCCGCAGTCGGTCCTGCACCCACGGATAATCCGGCTGTATGCATAAGGCCATTTCCCAATCAAGTATTGCCGCCGATTTTTGTCCAACAGCGCTATAGACGACGCCACGGCTCGCATACGCCCAAGCATAATACGGGTCAATTTCAATCGCCATAGTCAGGTCTCTGAGGGCCGCGTCATACAGCCCTTTCATCCGGTACGATTCCCCGCGTTCGCCATACGCAAAAGTATAATTCGGGTCAAGTTTGATAGCCGTACTCTGGTCTTTGATAGCCGCGTCATGCAGCCCTTTCATCCGGTACGATTCCCCGCGACCGCCATACGCAAAAGTATAATTAGGGTTAAGTTGAATAGCGCAGGTATAATCCGCGATTGCATTATCGTAGTTTCCTTTTTGAAACCACTCCCAACCGCTATTGTAATACGCCACAGCGTTAACATAATTGGTTTCTCCCGCGCCGTCATCAAACAGTCCCCACGTTTCTTCATAATTGGTTTCTTCCGCGCTGTCATCAAACAGTCCCCGCGTTTCTTCATAATTGCCCTGCTGTATTTTTTTCCCAATGTCGTCCATAGCTCTGGCGCCGGCTTCCTCCTTTTCCGCCTTTTTTTTCTCAATATGCGCACCGGCAAGCAATCCCAAACCCGCGCCGATTAATATTGGTAACATATCAACTTTTTCCTTTGGTTTCAAAACCCTTGAATAATTCTCCGCCGCTCTTCATCTGACGAAGAACAAGCGGCTCTTCCCTCGAAAGCAAAGAGCCGCCCTGTGTAAACCTTACCCGTGAATAATAAGCGCGGAATTCCTGTGAAGTTTAGCAATGGTGTCGTCAACATCCTCTGACTGGATATGCTCGCCGTCAATAAGCTCTTCCTTATCGTCAAACATACCGTACACCGTTTCATAATTTCCGCTCTTAAAGTCCTTCTGCATATAGGAAAAAGCCTTGTCGGTCTTTTTCAGCGGTCTGATACCCCTCAGTCTGTTCTTTAGGTTCACAATAAAGTTTTTAATCCGGTCCCACTCAAGAAAAGCAATAAAAATAATCCCCAGAAGCCCTATAGCTCCTGCGATAATTAATGGCAGCATTTCTCCGCCTCCTACTGAAACACGATTGTGTTTTTGTCTTTGAACGTTTTAAGAAGCTCGTCATCCAAACGCTCAACCTCCCACGCGCCGCCTATAGGGCGCGTCATCTTGTCGCATACGACCTGATCATCCTTGTCCATAAACGCCGCCGCAACAACATAACCGTTCTCTGTCTTTTCCTTGCAGAGGACGGCTTTTTTAATGTTTGGGCTGTCATGTTTGTGATCGAAAAGAAATTTTACCGCCGCTTCGTAAGACAATTCTTGGGTTTTAAAGCTATTCTCCAGACCTTTAACCACACCCCCGAGCATATCAAATAAAGGTTTGGTCAGGTTTTTGATTTCCGTGACCGCTCCCTGAGTAACAACTTCCGCCAACTTTTCTTCATTTGACACTGATTCATTTTCAAACTTGTCCATAATTCCTCCTTATGCTCTCTTGTTCCAATTCCGGCCATTGTCTCTTGAGGCAAACAGACCGTGGTCTGTTTTTGCCATCATTTCCGCGCCGTTTGAAAACATCTCCAGAACCCGCCCGATACGCGCCGTGCTGATTGGATTGTTTGTCCAGTTCCGCCCGTCTTTTGACGATTTGAGAACATTGTCCACAAAGTCAAAAATCATTCCCTGATGCTGAAACATACTTAAAACTCCTTGCGGTCTTTCCCGCCGTCAAATTGGTATGTTTAACCGCCTACGCGGATAACACCTGTCCCATGTGGAGTTTTGCCTTTGGCAAAACTCCGATAGCAAAATCCGCTGTCCATGGCGGATTTTGCTACGGAATAATAGCGGACACCATCGGGCCGAACTTGCCCTGCTTGCCGCTGCCGTTCTCGATCTGCACCGCGATATAGGCCTTCTTGCCCCCGTCCCCGTAGTCGAACTGAATAAAATCCCCCTTGCGCCGCGTAAAAAAGGATTTGCGCAAGTCCTCAGGCTTTGCAGGCGGCCCTTCCCCCGGCGCGACTGCGCCGTACCAGACCCGGTAGCCTGAGTTGGCCCGGTCCCGCGGGTCCCCCGACACGTAGACAATCCTGAAGCCCAGCTCCCCGGGCCCCCGCAAGAACATTTCCGCTGTAACCTGAGCTGTGGGTTCCCCTGCCGGCGTGTGGTGCTCGTCCTTTTCCCGAAAGCCCAGCGCGGCCCAGTCTTCCTTGGTCAGGGGCGGCATCTTGAAGTAGCGGTCCCGGAAAAAGCGCATTTTCGC
>JAITAW010000136.1 GCA_031283905.1 Treponema sp.
TCGAGCGCGCAAACCTCGTCCGGTGCAACCCCTCTTTCCTCTCACATCGCCTTGTACACCCGTTCCGACACTCCTTGTTCCGCCCGCCGATTCAATCCAGATTACGCGCCGATTTCCAAGTCTTTGTGGCAAACCCCGCCGCTTACACCCGTTTTCACACCGATAGACGGGCGCGTTGGGCGGCGTTCGATTGTCTATCCTTACATGCCCCCGCCGTTTCGGCGGCAATCCCTTTATCTCTTGATATTGTTCTTCGGTAAGTTCCTTACTTACTTTTTCTGCTTTTTCCTTTCTTTCCTTTAGTGTGAACACGCCCTAGCATTACTGCGGCACACGCAAACATTGCTCCTAAAATATCTGTAAGTAAAATGAATTTCATAGGCAGCGCGGCAAACATGGCCGCCCCAATAATCGATCCCAATATATATGAACCCACCAATATAAATTCATTTACGCTGTTAGCAGCGATTAATTTTTTCTTTGGAACCAAAAGCGGTATTGCGGCTTGTAATGCCAGGCCGTGAAATATCCCGCCGATTGCCCGTATTCCCAACACAGGCCACCCGATAAGGCGGTGAACCAAGAAAAAAAGCCCCGGCAAAAGCCAGAGCGACAAAGCTGGTGAATAAATCCGCCGCAATCATGACAGTTTTTCGTTTGAGCCGGTCTATCCATACACCGGCGAATGGAGCAAGGAGAGTTTGGAGAAGGTAGGCGAAAAGTCTTGCTATATGCAATAGTTTCTATTTATTTCAGACGTCACGGATGACACCTGAATGAAAATTTGGGAAATTTCATCTACCTGCCCGGTGATACGGGCGTATCACCGGCGGTGAAGTTGGACGCCGCCCGCTATATATCTTTGGGTCTATTGTCCTGAACACGCTTCGTCTTGCCCTCGGAGACAGGCAGGCTGCCGTATTCATGGAGTTCCACCCTGGGGTTTATGGTGATGGGCGCCTGCAAGGTTTTGCGTATTTTTTCCTTGAGCGCATTAAGGAGCCGCGCATCGTCCGTGAACAGGGCGGGACTCACTTCGATCCGCACGGTCAGCCTGTCCAACACGCCCTCTTTCTCCACCACAATCAAATAATTGTTTCCGGCTTCCTTCATCGACATGACGACTTCTTCGATCTGACTTGGGAAAAGGTTCACCCCGTTGATGATGAGCATGTCATCGGTGCGCCCCGTAATGCGGCGTAGCCGCCGGTGCGTTCTGCCGCACGCGCACGGCTCGGTGTAGAAACCGCTCAAGTCCCGCGTGCGGTAGCGCAGAAGGGGCGTGGCTTCGCGGCACAAACAGGTAAGTACAAGCTCGCCGGTTTCGCCCTCTTTCACCGGATCCAGCGTATCGGGATTGATGATTTCCCCAATGTAGCCGTCTTCCCACAGATGCAGCCCGTTCTTGCATTGACACTCAAACGCGACGCCGGGCCCGTTCATCTCTGAAAGCCCATAAGAGTTGTACACGTCTATCGCGAGCAGCGCCTCAATGCGCTTCCTCGTGTCCTCCGAATACGGCTCCGCGCCCGCAAACGCCTTTCTGAGCTTGAGGCTCTCCCGCTTGACGCCTTCTTCCCGCATCTTGGACTCGACATGAAGGAGGAAGCTGGGCGTGGCATGTACCACGGTTGTCCCAAAGTCCCGCATAAGCCGAAACTGCCGCGCCGTATTGCCCGCGCCGGACGGAATCACCAGCATACCGACCTCTTCACCGCCCGCGTGAAAACCAAGTCCGCCGGTAAAAAGACCGTAAGTAATCATGTTCTGAAACACATCGGTTTTATTGCAGCCGGTCGCGTAAATGGAGCGGGCTACAAAGGCCGTCCAGCGCGCTATGTCTTCCCTGTTAAAGTAAATCGTTGTGGGCGTACCGGTTGTTCCGCTGCTTGCGTGGAGGCGGATAATCTCGTCTTTCGGGACGCTCAAAAAGCCGTAGGGGAAACCGTTCCTCAGATCGTGCTTGGCGGTGAAAGGAATCCGGCGCAGATCGTCAAGCGTCTTGATGACGTCAGGCGAATCAACGCCCGCCTCTTTCAGTCTCTTTGCGTAAAACGGGGTTCTGAGCGCATTTTTCACAGCCCATTTTAACTTTTCAAGCTGAAGCGCTTTGAGCTCGCTTCGGTTCATGGTTTCCACGCCGGGATTCCAGTACTGATACGCCGTCATTCCGCCATGTCCTTTCCCAGATTAAACGCCTTTTTGTTCGCCTCAATCACGGCGCCGTCTTTTGCCGCGAATAGTTCCTCAATGGCGGCCTCAAGCGCCCCGTCCGGAAGCGGCAGGAACCGGGCCGCCGCGCCCGCCATGACCATGTTCACGGCCTTGGGCAGCCCGGCCTCTTGCGCGATGCCCGCCGCGTTGACAATGCGGTGTTTCGGAAAACGCCGTATAACATCAAGAATAACGTCAATTTCAGGGTAATCGTCTATATTCACAAACGGCTCCGCGGCCGTCACCAACGCCCCGTCCGGCGCGAGCCACGCGGCGTACCGGAGGCTTTCCAGCGGTTCCATGGAGACGATGATGTCCGCCGCGCCCTGCGGCACAAGATCGCTTGCAATAACGGCGTCCGCGATGCGGAGATGCGCGAGAACCGCGCCCCCTCGCTGGGACATGCCGTGTACTTCGGACTGCCGAACCGACAGGCCCGTCCGTACCGCGGCTTTTGCGATGATAGCGGCTATGGAAAGTACGCCCTGTCCTCCCACTCCCGCAAGTATAATATCTTTTTTCACGCTGTGATTATAGC
>JAITAW010000229.1 GCA_031283905.1 Treponema sp.
CTACTTCAGAACCGAAAAGGCTGCGATGATCAAGGATGGGAGCGCCATTACATCGGCTTTGGTCTTGACGCTGATGCTGCCGAACCACATCAACCCCGTATATGCGGCGATAGGCGTGGTTTTCGCCATGATCGTTGTTAAATACAGCTTCGGCGGGCTCGGTTCCAACTGGCTGAACCCCGCGGTAGGCGGCTGGCTTTTTATCCGTTTGACATGGCGCCCCGCGTACGAACAGGCTTTGGCAAGCGCGGTACCAGCCGGGAACGGAGCCTTTGACGGCGTTGTGAGCGATTTCTTGAACAGGATCGTATTCTCGACTTTCGGCGCGGAACTGCCCGGCGGCTATATAACGCTTTTCAACGCGACCGGCGCAGGCATCATCGCGGATAGAGGAGTGCTGGTACTTCTTGTGGGGACTATCCTTATCCTGTCGTCTCAGGTGAACCGCGTGTGGGTGTCCATCGTCTACCTTGGGGGATACGGGCTTCTGATACGGCTTTTCGGCGCACTGCCCACCGGCGGTTTCGGCGCCGGCGACATATTAAGCGGACTTCTGTCCGGCGGAACATTAGTAGCCGCGTTCTTTCTGGCGCCGGAACCGGTTACCGGGCCAAAATCGATGCAGGGCGCGTTAATTGTCGCTTTTATAATGGCCGGTTTCTCCTTCATTTTCAGGTATTTAGGCGGCGAACTGTATGGCGCATTCTTTGCGGCGGCTCTGCTGAACGCGCTGGTTCCCATTGCCCGGGGCATTGAAAGCCGGTTTCTGTATGCAAGACGGAGGATCGCGCTGTGAAAAATACCGGCGTTGTACTCGCTTGGATAGTCGGGGCGCTTCTTGTCGGCTGGGTTTTGTTCTTTTTTACCCGATCCCTCCAAGGCGATGTGTTTATACGGGCGGTAAATAAAACGCTCACGCAGGCGGAAGATACGAGACGAGTGGAAAGCGATCTTCTCGGCAGAACATCGCTGGGGGTGTGGTACCGGTTTGTCGGCGTAAACGGTGAAGTGGAAGGCAAAGCTCTCCTTTTCACCATTTTTGACAATGGCATTTTGGTTCCATGCATAGCGTTTGTCCCCATTGCCGGTGAAAACGCGGGTAAGATTGAGATCCTCCCGCTGAATAACCATGCAAGGGCGGTTTTCCCTCATATTCATCAGGGAGAGCTTGACATTTACCGTAGACGTATCGAAAAGGATATCTTGCCATGACAAAAAACGCGCTTCAAATTTTTTTTAATACACGCAACCCTCTTTTTACGCTG
The DNA here is from genome assembly GCA_031283905.1 of Treponema sp. Lineage (GTDB taxonomy): Bacteria > Spirochaetota > Spirochaetia > Treponematales > Breznakiellaceae > JAIRKH01. The sequence goes on from JAITAW010000229.1 coordinate 1,266, forward strand.
ATGTGCATGGGGTTGTTGCTCTTATCTTCAAGCCGGTTGTCGTTTGCCATTGTGATTGCCGCCGCCCTTGTGTGGGTGTATGCCTTAACCTCGTTAGCGGTCTTTGCGGCAAGACCGGTATTGCCGAGGGAAGGGCGGGGCATCATCGTGGTGTTTCTGTCTAGTCTCATTGCGTTCTTTTTTCTCTTTATCCTCTGGTTTATAAGTCCCCTGTTGACAATAGAGCTTTTGTACGTTACATTGCTGGTTCCGGCTTGTTTTATTGGAACATTTCCCCTTGGGAAACTGGATTCGCTCAACGCATCCGAGACGGTATCCGATATGGTGGGCCAAGCCTGTGTAACAGGCGGCGTTATTATCGCGCTTTCCCTTATCAGGGAGCCGTTAGGCTTCATGTCGCTTTCATTTCCGGGCGGCGCGCAAGGTTTTATCGAATTGTTTAATGTTTCCAACGCTACCGGCTTCTTTCCGTTGCGGATATTGGCGGTAACTTCCGGCGCGCTTCTCCTGGTAGGATACATGGCCGCGCTGTTTTACACAATTATAAAACACTTAAAAAGAAGGAGGACGATATAGTGACGGCTTTAGTATCGGCGGCTCTTTTCGCAAGCCTTTCTCTCAATCTGATAATCCAATTTGGATTAGGAATTGAAGAGATGCCGGAAGACGGCGTTGTACGCCCATTGCCTTTTTTTCAGGCGGGAGTGTTGTTTATAACGATCTTTGCGCTCTGGGCTTTGTTCTTTTATGTTATCACGCCGTTTTTTTCCATTCTCTTTAAGTATTTTCTTTTGTTTCCTTTCTCCATGCTTGCCTGCTGGGGGCTTGAACTCGCCGCAAACCGTTTTATCCCGAAAATCGTTTCTCAACAGAAGCTGTTCAACGCGGCGACGGCTTATAATGGACTTGCTTTTACGGCGTTGATGCTCACGCTGCACATAGCCTCAACCGTATTGGAGGCGTTTGTTGTTTCATTGAATTTCTCTTTGGGAGTTCTGCTCTCGATCTTCATATTGGACGAGATTCAAAGACGCTCTTCTTTTGAGGCTATACCCGTATTTTTACGGGGAAAGCCCTTGCGTCTTATATCCATGGGTTTTTTAGCAATTATTTTTAGCTCAACCTCGGCAATTCTGTTAATCGCTTTAAGCGCAGCCTGATGTCAGCGTCAGCCGGATGATTAGGAGAACAATGGAAAAAATGAAAAAACGGGTCAATTTCATCTTGGGCTCGCACAATCACCTCCCTTTTGGAACAACCGATGATGAATTTGAAAAAAATTACCGGGGAAAACTCAAACCGTTTATTTCAACATTAAATAAATATCCTCAAATTCCGGCTGTTTTGCATTATTCTGGCGTTCTTCTCTACTGGCTGGAACGGGCGCACCCTGAATTCCTCATGCTTCTGGCGGACATGATCTCCAGAAAACAGGTTGAATTGTTAGGCGGCGGCTTTTACGAGCCTATGTTTCCCTTGATCCCGCCGCCCGACAAAATCGGCCAGATCGAACTGCTGACAACCTATCTCCGCAAACAGTTCGGCAAACGCCCCCTGGGTTGCAGCCTGCCGGCGTTTGTGTGGGAGCAAAACCTCGTCAGCGTTTTGAACAACTGCGGTATGCTCTATACATTCCTGAACGGGGAACAGTTTTCTCTGGCCGGCCTGCCTGACAGCGTCCCGTGCATCACGGAAGATCTGGGGAAAATACTCACCGTATTTCCCATATCAACGAGACTCAACGCGCTGTTTGCGCAGCAACGGGCTTCGCTTGTCATGGAAAACCTTCTTGCGCAACCACATATGGAGGAAAAGTCCATATGCTGCGTGTTTCCCGAACAGGTTTTTATAGAAAACGGCGAGCAAGCGCCGGATAGTACGTATCAGATATTTTTTGAGGATATTTCCCGTTTTGAAAAGAGCGTGAACTTCACCGCTCCGTTCAAAATGTACAATACCCTGACCGGCCTCAAAAAAGCGTATTTCCCTCCGTGTTTAAGTTTGTCTTCGCAGCCGGAATCCACGCGGCGCAGGCAATTGATGCGCCAATTCGACCTACCGCGCCAGTTCCTGATTGACTACCCCGAGGCTAATTATTTATATTCGAAAATGATGTTCACCCATGTCCTTATCAACCAGCTTCATGGGGATAAATCACGAAAACGTACCGCGAGAGAAGAGCTTTGGAAGGCGCAAGGATATGACGCATTCTGCCCGACCTCAGGCGGCGGCATTTACCGGCATTCCGTGCGCAAGGCGGCTTACAGAGTCCTGCTTGAAGCGGAAAAAATAAGCCGGGAAAAGGGGATATTCACCCCTTCCCTGATGATGTTTGACTTTAATTTGGACGGCAAGGAAGAATATCTTTTTCAGGAAGAATGCATCAACTGCTATATTAAAACAGCGGGCGCGGATATTTTTGAATTGGATTATTTGCCAAAGTCGTGGAACTATTTGGACACTTTTTCTCTCCCCCCCGGTATAAATCCCCACAAACGGGCTTCGTGGACGGATATTCTCGCGCCCCGCGAAATTTTTGAAGCGACCTTCGCGGACCGTATCGGCGAGATAAAGATGCAGACCGCGCAAACAGGCTTCTTGGAGGGCGGTCCCGGCGAAAACGCCTTCCGGTTCTGCAAAGATGAAATTTTTGAAGTGCTGGGAACGGACAAGACGCACGGAAAGCTCAGTTTCAGGCTTCCGGTCAATGCCGCCGTTCCCTACGGAAACATAGAAATAGAAAAAACGTACCAGCTAAAAGAAAGCGCCCTTTTTATTCACTATACGCTTATCAACAGGGGGGCGAATACTGAAACATTTACGTTTATCCCCAGCATTGACCTTTCTTTCCCCGGCGAGGGGGACGCTTTTTTGCGAATTTATAAACTCAACGCCGGGGTAGATGTAAAAGAAACCATTAGTATTGGAACCGTAGTTGAGCAGGTTCAAGGTATTAAATTTCAGGATATAAAAAACGAAGTGATCATCATCATCGCTTCGGACAAACTTTTTGACGTTTATATAGTGCCGGTAAGAACGCCGTGCTCTATCGAAGGTGAAATGATTGATATGTATCAATCGACCAACATCATGCCTATCAAACAAGTCTCGTTGGGACCGGATGAACGGTTTGAAACCGAGTTCAGTATGAGAATGTATCATTGACGGAGGTACATTGTGAGAATAGGGATTGATACTTTTGCCTGCGCCGGAGGCCAATCCGCAGTTGGCACATATTTACTACAGCTATTAAAACGGATTCCGCCGTCCGGCGGGCAATACGAATTGTTCGGATGGGAATTCGACCGCTTCGCCTATAGAGAGGCTGCGCCTCAATTTGAGTTTATCTCCCAAGGTTCCGTAAACAGACGTTTGGCAAATCTCAGTTGGCATCTGTTTCAATACCCTAAATTCGCAAAAAAACGCGGCTACGCCGCCTGTTTCTTTCCGGCCGCGCACAAACGCCTTCCTAATAACTCGCCTTGCCCTGCCATTGGAACCATTCACGATATGGCCGCCTATTGGGGCATCCGCGAAAAAAAAGACCCCTTGGGTAGCGTCATCCGCTTGGTGTTCCCCAACATTCTGCGTCAATTGGAAAAGATTATCGCGGTAAGCAATTTTGTCAAACAGGAATTGATCGACATTGCCAAAGTGAAGGAATCCCGTATTGAGGTGGTGCCTGACGGCATTGATACAACGATTTTTTATCCGCGTCCTAAAAACGTGGACAGCGTGGTGTTGATTCAGCCGTTCAGTTTCCGCCAGCCCTATATTCTCTACGCCTCGCGCATTGAACATCCTATCAAGAATCACGTCAAGCTAATAGAAGCGTTTGACATCTTTAAAGAAAGAACCCATTATCCGCATAAGCTCATTCTCGCGGGAAGCGAGAGCCACGGAGTGGAAAAAATTAAAGCGCTCGCCGCTTCCTCAACCTACAAAACCGACATATTCTTTCCCGGACATTTTCCCCAAAAGAACCTGCCGGAATTGTACGCGGGCGCGGATATGGTGGTGATTCCCTCCCTTTACGAGGGCTTTGGTCTAGGTGCGCTTGAAGCTATGGCATCAGGCGTGCCGGTGGCGTGCGCCCGCGCCGCCTCCCTTCCCGAAACCGCCGACCACGCGGCTCTGTACTTCGACCCGAATAACGCCGAAGACATGGCGGACCGCCTCGTAACCCTGGCAACAAATCATGCCGTTTACCATGAGTGCCGCTCCCTGGGCCTTGAGCGCATAAAATCCTATTCATGGGAACGCTGCGCCGAGCGCACCCTAACCCTAATCCAATCCATGACCCGCTAGCGCGGGGCCACTGCTTCTTGCTACGATTCCGCAAGAAGCAGTGGCCCACGCAGTGGCTCCGCGCAGCTGCATAGCGGTTCTACGCTTCACGTTACGCCACGGCAAGAAGCAAAGTTGCCCCACGCAGTGGCTCCGCGCTAGCGGAAAATATTTTTATAATAAAGCATTTTGTTCTTGATTTTATTATGAAAGCGCGGTATAGTACTATCTAACGCGCTTCAAACGGCTTTAGAACGCCGGATTTTGAAACCGCGCCGTGTAAAACATAACGCGGGGCGCGCATATACAAAAGGCTTGGAAAGTATGCGTATACCGCCCGTTTGTCATAACTTTGGCGTATGCCCCCTCCCCCGAGGCGTCTACCGGTTCGGCGGGACGGGCGCTTTGTAAGCGTTTTCTCCCGTATAGCGCCCGTGATCCAGGCGCGTTTCCCCTTGTTTTTTATCTATATTTTCATTCTCAGTATCAATCACTTTACCATTCGGCGTCTATTCCCTACGCCCATTATGGCGATCTCTCGCGGGTTGAAACGACAGCCTCAAAAATTAAGACGATGGTCTTAGAGACTAAGAGCTTATCCGGGAATAGATAACAGCCAATAAAGATGGTATGAAAAGAGAAGCGGGATCAAATCATGGGGACTGACGGAGGAGTTGTGGGGACGGGTCAAAGAATTCATTCCCCAACGAAAACGGGACGAAAACAAAACCTACCGGTGAAAACCCGGAGCCGAGAGGTATTTTTTTTTGTGTTACGAACCGGTATCCGGTGGAAGGCGTTGCCAAAGGAATACGGGGCGGCCGGCGGCATCCATAAGTATTTCAGCGAACGGGCGGAAGCCGGCTTTTTCAGACGGATTTGGCGGGAAGGGCTGTTGACCTGTGACGAACTGAAAGGGGCGGGCTGGGAATGGCAAAGTATGGACGGTTGTATGGTGAAGGCGCCGTTGGCGCGGGAAGCCGTTGGGAGAAACCTCACGGATCGGGAAAAAAAAGGGACGAAGCGCAGTGCCGCGGCCGGGTCACACGGATTACCCGCCGACATAGTGGTGAGCGGGGCGGACGGGCATGATATAAAGCTGTTGGAACAGACGCTGCAATCTATTATTACGGCACATCCCGAAAGGACGAATGTATGTCTTGATGCGGGGTATGCGGGTTCTAAAGAGGTCGTGGAAGGGATGGGATACGAGGCGCACATAAGGCCGAGGGGAGAGGAGAAAGGAGAAACAGGAAAAGGAAA
>JAITAW010000248.1 GCA_031283905.1 Treponema sp.
CACGATTTCCTCAAACACAAACCGTTTTTCACGGGTCGCCGCAACGACAATGTCTTCCACATTAATGCCGCGATAAAACAGTTGTCCGTCAACCGGCTGTTTTTCGCCTTCAACCACAATGTATCCATGTACTTCACCCACGCGGGTCAAACCCACTAGTACGCCGCTTCCATCCGCGTTGCGGAGTCCGCGCTTTACGTTGTACTTGTCATATAAACTTCCGTCAATGTAATCGTTACTTGTCAGATCCGAAAGATAATCCGCAATTTTCACCATAATTTTCTCCTTACTTCGAACTTTTTCCAAACCCACCTCTTTGCGCGTGTTTTTACCTTGCTTCAAGCCGTTTCCCCAAACTGCCGCTTTGCGTGTTTTGGGAAAGTCTCTTTTATTTCGTCAATTCGTCAAACACCATGCGGGCCGTCTCTTGAACAACAGCGGACACCGGTATGAGTTTCGCTTCTTGTTCTCCTCTTCGCTTCACTTCCACCAAAGGCGTTTCAAGCGCCATATTTTTCTCGCCAACAACAATGCGAAACGGTATGCCGATGAGATCCGCGTCATTGAACTTAACCCCGGCGCGTTCATTCCTGTCGTCAACCAGCGTCTCAACGCCGCTTTTTTCAAGACTGGCCGCTATCGCGTCAACCGCGCTTTTCACCGCACCTTCATATTTAACCGGCACAATGACGACATGGAAGGGCGCGACGCTCACAGGCCACACGATGCCATCGCCGTCATGGTGTTCTTCAATGATTGAAGCGAGGGTACGATCAACGCCAATACCATAACAACCCATGACAGCCGTTTGAGACACACCGTTTTCGTCAAGAAAATGCGCGTTCATGCTTTTGGTATATTTAGCGCCCAGCTTAAAAATATGCCCCAACTCGTTGCCCTTTTTCTCGTACAATTCACCCCCGCACACTGGACACCGGTCGCCAGCCTTAACCGTGCGGACATCGGCGGTAAGCCAAGGCGTAAAGTCCCTGCCGTACGCCGCATGCCGGTAATGGACATCTTTTTCAAGAGCGCCGGTAACCGCATCGTTCAACGCGGCGACTGTTTTATCCGCGACAACCGGCAGGGCGGCGAGTCCAACAGGACCGGCGAATCCCACAGGCGCTCCGGTGAGCCGCTCCACGTCCGTGTCAGCGGCGAGGCTGACCGCGCTCGCCTTTAATGCCGCAACAAGTTTCACTTCATTGACATCAAGGTCGCCCCGTATACACACGGCAAAAAACGCCTCCGCATACACGGCGGACGCCGCAGGATTGACGCGCTTCAGACTCGCGCATCCCGGCGCGTTTGAAAGATCAAGCTCCACATTCACCGCGCGGTAGATGAGGGTCTTGACAAACGTTTTCGCGTCCGTTTTCAGGAACGCGCAGAGTTCGGCGATGGTTCTTGCCCCGGGAGTTGGGATTTTTTCACATTTCTCGCGGGGAGGCGCGTCCGCCGCAGGCGTTTCATAGTCGGGCTTGCATCCGGCTTTTTCCACATTCGCCGCATACTCGCACGCCCGGCACAGAAGCAGAGTATTGTCGCCTATCTCGCTTTCCACCATGAACTCTTCGGAACCGGAGCCTCCCATAGCCCCCGAATCGGCGCGTACCGGCAGCGCGGTAAGTCCGCACCGTTCAAAAATCCGCCTGTACGCCCTTTCCATCTTTTGGTAGGTTTCGTCAAGGCTTTTTTCATCAGCATGGAAGGAGTAGGCGTCCTTCATGGTGAATTCCCGTCCGCGCATAACGCCGTAGCGCGGGCGTATTTCATCGCGGTATTTAGTATTGATCTGATACACGGTGATAGGCAGTTGTTTGTAACTGGACAATTCATCGCGTACCATGCCGGTAACCACTTCCTCGGCTGTAGGAGAAATCACCAGATCCGCACCGGTTCTATTCTTGACCTTCAACAAGGCTTCGCCCATGCTGTCCCACCGCCCCGATTCTTTCCATAATTCGCCCGGCGCAACTACGCTCGGCTTTATCTCAAGCGCTCCAATCGCGTTCATCTCTTCGCGGATGATGTTCTCCACCTTGCGGAACGACCGCAGACCCAGTGGCAGATACGTGAAAAGCCCGTTGGCGAGTTTTCGCGTCATACCGGCGCGGAACATGAGCCTGTGGCTCGCTATCACCGCGTCCGCAGGCGCTTCTCTGAGGGTCGGAATAAATGTCTCTGAAAATTTCATGGACGCAGTATACATTATCGTATGTTTTTTTGCAAGCGCAGCGGCGATTCGCGGACGCACCGCCTGGCGCGGGACACGGTTCTCTTGGAAATGGTCCAAACGGAACGCTCCATGCGCGTGTGTGGAGGACTCCCTTGGCTTCGGCAGTTTCATGGCATTTGGGAATGTTCAGGCAATATTCATAACAATTCCGCGCCAAAAATCAGCTCTCCTAAGTCTGGACATCAAGCCGCTTTCCTCACGCATCGCCCACGCAATGTGTCAAAGACGTTTTCATTTTTCCGGTTGCCCTGCCGGAAGTGATTGCCGTTAGTATCCGCGCCGCCGCCCTGCGGCGGCGGAGGTTTATAAAATATGTTGGAAAATTGGAACAATAGAAGGAGTTGACAAATTGTTCGTATTGACTACACTATTCGCATGTTCTTGTTATTGACAACGGAAGCAACCGCAGATAGCACATGTTCAGGGTAGCATACACGCCACCGATCACCGAATTTCTATAAATTTTATTTCATACCGTTTCCTATCTCTTCACATATTTCTTTTAGTGTTTTGTCAGCTTCCCGACCAATTACTATCCGTTGATATTTTGCCGGACATACTATGTGATATAGCGGCGCGGACTCTTTATGCGATTTATGTAAAAATTCTCTCGTTCCTTATCTTAGTATATTTTAGTTGTCTTTTTAACCGCCCCAAGGGGCGGGAAATTAAACCCCAAGAAATTAAAAACATAAGCGGAATCGTAGCAAGAAGCAAGTTGCCCAACGCAGTGGCCAGCGGCGTATGAGGTAAAAACACCGCCTACGATGATGCGTTCCGCGCATCGCTAGAAAATCGCCTTTGGCGTCTTGACATTTTATGATAACTATCATATTATATCTACCATGTTAGTATGATATAAGGATAGCGTTAATGGGAAAATTATTTGATTTCACCGTGGTTTTTATACAGATTCCGCGTGTGCTTAAGTATCTGCCTATTACTATGGAGATTG
>JAITAW010000295.1 GCA_031283905.1 Treponema sp.
ATATAATACTCCCTCTTGCCGGGTTAATCTTGGGCTGGATTTTAGGATGGACAATCAGATGGCTGTATGCCAGATATCAAGTAAAAGCGTCGGAACAAGAAGCTGTACGCATAAAACAAGATGCGATAAAGGAAGCTGAAGCAAAAAAGAAGGAGATACTTCTTGAAGCAAAAGATCAAATTATTCGTGATAAGAACCAGCAGGAAAGGGAAACTCGGGAACGTAGGGCTGAGTTGCAGCGATACGAACGGCGCATCGTGCAAAAAGAAGAGGCTTTAGAGAAAAGAACAAACCAGATAGAGAAGATTGAACGGGCGTTTGCGGAAAAAGAACGGAGTTTTCAAGCGAGGAAATTGGCGCTTGAAGGAGAAGAAGAACGGTACCGTTTGGAATTGGAGCGGATATCAGGTTTAAGCAGTGAAAGCGCAAAGGCGCTCATCATTCAGAATTTGGAGCATGCGGCGCGGCATGATGCGCAAGCCATTATCAACAAGATTGAAAGCGAGGCTACCGTTGCCGGGGAAAAGAAAGCGCGGGAAATTTTGGCTGCTACGATGCAGCGCGTTGCGGCTGATGTTACGGGAGAGGTTACAGTCGCCTCGGTAACGCTTCCGAATGATGAAATGAAGGGGCGGATCATCGGGCGTGAAGGCAGAAATATCCGTTCTCTGGAAACGCTCACCGGAGTCGACATCATAATTGATGATACGCCGGAAGCGGTTGTTATCTCCTGTTTTGATCCGGTGCGCAGAGAAATCGCAAAAGTCGCAATGGAGCGCCTCATCATAGACGGAAGAATTCATCCCGCCCGTATTGAGGAAATTGTCGCCAAGGTAAGCAGGGAAATTTCGCAAAAGATATTCGAAGAAGGAGAGCGCGTCCTCTTTGACCTCGGTATACACAACATTAAGCAAGACAGCATCCGCGCTTTGGGAAGGCTGTATTTCCGCACGAGCTATGGGCAGAATGTGTTGTTCCACTCCAAAGAGGTGGCGATCATCGCGGGCGTACTTGCGGCGGAAATCGGCGCGAACCGCGAACTGGCAAAACGCGCCGCTCTGCTTCACGACATCGGCAAGGGCGTTGAGTCCGATTCGGATCTGAACCATGCGGAAATCGGCATGGATATGGCGCGGAAAATGGGTGAAGACCCCCGTGTCATCAACGCCATAGGCAGCCACCACAACGACATAGAGCCGATCTGCATCGAATCGGTGATCGTGCAGATTGCCGACGCCATTTCCGCATCCCGACCGGGCGCGCGGCGCGAGACCATCGATAATTACATCAAACGGCTTGAAAACCTTGAAAATGTCGCGGCAAGTTTTGCGGGAGTTGAAAAAGCTTACGCCATTCAAGCGGGCAGGGAATTGCGCATCATCGTGGATCAAAACACGATCAACGATGAGCAATCCCGCGCATTAGCCAAGCAGATAGCGCGAAAGATAGAGAACGATCTCCGGTATCCCGGACGCATCAAAGTAACAATCATCAGGGAGACACGGATCATTGAATATGCGCGGTAGCGTACACGGGGCGGCCTGTTGAGGGAGCCTGAGCGTTGCCGCCCCGCTATCTTTCGTGCCACGCGCAAACCCGCGGTTCCGCGGGGTATTAAACCATATTCGTGAATGAACCTCCCTGCCCTGAAGTCGCAACCAAGTTTTGCGGGGGTTGAAAAAGTTTACGCCATTCAAGCGGGCAGGGAATTGCGCATCACCGTGGATCAAAACACGATCAATGATGAGCAATCCCGCGCATTAGCCAAGCAGATAGCGCGAAGGATACAGACCGAGATCCGGTATTCCGGACGCATCAAGGTACCGATCATCAGGGAGACACGGATCATCGCATATGCGCGGTACCTACGCGGGACAGCCTGTTGAGGGAGCCTGAGCGTTGCCGCCCCGCTATCTTTCGCGGAAGCGCGAACCAGCGGTTCCGCGATATATTACACCATACTTGTGAATAAACGCATAGCGTACGCGCCGCGCCGCTTACAATAAGGCGTTGCCTCCTTGCGCTCTATTCCTATTCGTTCTATACTCGTGAAGGTGGAACACATGCAAAAGCTCAATGTAGGTATTTTATTTGGCGGGAAATCCGCGGAACACGAGGTGTCGCTTCAGTCCGCGCTGAACGTGTTTGACGCCATTGATCGGAACAAGTACGCGCCCATCCTCATCGGCATTGATAAGACGGGAACGTGGCGCAGCCCGTCGCAAGACGGCGCCGGGCGCGGCGATTTCATCCTGCACAGGGACGACCCCGCACGCATCGCGCTCAACACGAAAAGCGCCGGAGTGGCTCTGTTGCCGGAAAGCCGCGGGGAACTGCTTTACACTGACGCGGCGCTGTTAAAAGAGGAACGGCAAACCGCGCGCATTGACGTGGTTTTCCCAATCCTGCACGGACCGTCCGGCGAAGACGGAACGGTGCAGGGGCTTCTGAAACTTGCCGGCGTACCGTTCGTGGGCACGGGCGTGCTTGGTTCCGCCGTAGGCATGGACAAGGACGTGATGAAACGGCTTTTGCGGGACGCGGGCCTGCCCATAGGCGCGTTTATATCTCTGCAATCGTATGATCCCATTCCCGATTATAAAAGCGTTGCCAACCGGCTTGGGGAGCCTGTCTTTGTGAAGCCCGCAAACATGGGGTCATCGGTGGGCATAAACAAGGCTCACAACGAAGCCGAATACCACAGGGCGGTACGGGAGGCCTTTGCCTATGACTCAAAGATTATTATTGAAGAATGTATCGCGGGGCGTGAAATAGAATGCTCCGTATTGGGGAACGAAACCGTTATCGCGTCCGTACCCGGAGAAGTCCTCTCAAGCGGCGAATTCTACTCATATAACGCGAAGTACCTTGACGCGGACGGCGCCCGTCTTGAGATTCCCGCGAACCTCCCCCCACGAACCGCCGCGCTGGTACAGGAGTTGGCGATAAAAACCTTCAAAACCCTTTCGGGAGAAGGTTTGAGCAGGATCGACTTTTTCCTCCGCCCGGACGGCGCGCCCATTATCAACGAGATCAACACCATGCCCGGTTTTACGAAGATCAGCATGTACCCGAAGCTCTGGGAGGCAAGCGGCGTCTCATACGCGGACCTCATTGACCGGCTTATTGAGCTCGCGATCCGGCGCTTTGAGAAAGAGCAACGGCTCAAGACAAGCGATGTTGACGCATGACTGTGTGAACCCGCCCAAGGGCCGCCCTTGGGCGGCCCTTGGGCGGGTCATTCAGGGCGCGGCGGCGGCCCCCGCTGTGCGTGAAAAAAATTAAAAACCCGCGTAATTCGCGCAATTTGCGGGCGTTTTTTATCATTTTCCCCCTTTACCGCCGCCGTTGTTCCGTATATACTGTTCTTGTATGAAAACGTTACTTCTTTTGAACGACAGGCATGGTTGGACTCTTGCCGTTCCCGCGTGTGGCGCGGACGGCTTCGCTGCGGGGTTGATAGCGGGTTCCCCGCTACCCCCGCTCCCCCCCATGCGCTGACGGAGCCGGCGCTCCCGGCAACGCCGGACGGTAACCGCCATGTTTTTATCATAGACATCCTTATTTATGCTCATAACAAGGAGTTATATATGCTTGAATACAGTTTGGAGCTTAACGAGCTTACCAAAGAACCAGATGATATGCGCGCCAAAACGGTGAACGTCATATCCCGCAGCCAGTCCGATATCATCGAGCGCATGCTGCAGAGCGGCGCGGGGCTCACGCGCAGCGATGTGCTGTCCGTGCTTGAGGCGGAAAAGGAGGCCGTCTACGCCACGCTTGCGGACGGCGAGGCGGTTACAACGGACCTTTTCAACGCTTTTCCCAGCGTCCAGGGCGTGTTTTCCGGCGCGGACGACAGTTTTGACCCGAAACGGCACCGCGTCAAGATACACCTGCACGAGGGAGCGGGACTGCGGAATGT
>JAITAW010000098.1 GCA_031283905.1 Treponema sp.
TCCGATATTTGCGTGTATCTTTCCAATCAGGATTACATCACCAGGCTGGAGCATATCCCGCAGATGGCGGAGTCCGCAAGCAAAATGGTAACGGAAAGCATAGATGCGTTTGTAAAAAAGGATGTGGAACTGGCGCAGTCGGTTATTACCCGCGACGATGTGGTGGACGCTCTTTTCTCAACCGTGAAAAAAGACTTGATCGCCCTGGTGCATGAAAACGCAAACAACGGCGAACAAGCCTTCGATCTTCTGCAAATAGCGAAGTACTACGAGCGCATCGGCGATCATGCGGTCAATATCGCCGAATGGGTCATTTTTTCCATAACGGGCATTCACAAAAACAAACAAGTCTTTTAACTAGCGTGACGTTTTTTAACTAGCGGAATGCCGTATTGAAAATCTGACGGGATACGCACTAAGGTTAGTGCGCGATACACGCCTGCGCCGCGATATGGCGCGTTTTGGGGAAGGGACAAGGAGAAAGGAGCAATGCACAAGCTATTTGTGGTAGAGGATGATGACAATATTCGAGAATTGCTGATGTACGCCTTAACTCAATCCGGTTTCAACGTTTCCGGTTACGCGGACGGTAGACTTTTTTACGAAGCGCTTAACGCCGCTGTTGCGGACGCCAAAACGCCCGCTCTGATACTGTTGGACATCATGCTCCCCGGAGAAGACGGAATTTCGCTTCTCAAGAAAGTGAGGGCGTCCGGGAAAACGGAAAAAATCCCGATCATCATGCTCACCGCAAAGGGCGCTGAACATGATCGGGTTAAGGGGCTGGATTTAGGCGCGGACGACTACATCACAAAGCCTTTCTCCGTGATGGAGGTTGTCGCCAGAATTCGGACGGTACTGCGCAGGATCACCCCAAAAACAGACGCGCTCGCTGATCTCGTTGCCGGTAGCATCACGCTTTCCCCGGGCAAGCGGGTCGTCCATGTCAATGGAACGGAAATAACCATAACCTACAAAGAATTTGAATTGCTGTACTATCTCATGCGAAAAAAAAACATTGTTCTAACCCGTGAAGCCATACTGAACCGCGTCTGGGGAAGCGATTATTTTGGAGACAGCAGAACCGTCGACATGCACATCAAGTCGCTTCGGCAAAAATTAGGGGAAGCCGGCGGAATCATTAAAACCGTACGCAACGTAGGGTATAAAATAGAGGATAAGGCATGAAAAAACATATTTATTTGAGTATGGCGCTGCTCGCCAGCGCGAGCCTCGCGCTCGCATCGGGCGTATTGTGCCTCATTTTTTATCATCAATTCTCAAGCTATCTGCAATCTGATGTGAAGCGGCGGACGCAACTGCTCAAGGACGCGCTCGCCGGTTCAAACGCCGCTCGCACGGCTCAGTTTGACGCGCAAGAGATCGCGTCAAACAGGCTGTTTTCCGCGCTTGCTGATGATATGCGCATCTCAATTGTCAGTCCGGATGGGATCGTGCTGTACGATAACACCATTGCGGCGGAAACCCTTGAAAACCACAGGGATCGGGAAGAAATTCGCGCCGCGCGGAACGCCGGTTTTGGAGAAAGCCGCCGGTTTTCCAGTTCCTTGCAACAGGAGACGTACTATTACGCGGTGGAACTGCCGAACGGCTGGATTTTACGCGCGGCAAGAACCACCGGCAGTTTCTTTACGCTATTCGGGCGGGCGTTGCCCGCCGTTTTCGGCGTGGTGATCTGCGCAATCATCATCTGCTACATTGCCGCCGGCAGCCTTACCGACCGCATTGTTAAGCCGCTTAACGCCGCGCGCCTTGACGGCGACATCACCGCTCCTTACGATGAGCTTATCCCCTTTGTCCGCGCCATTGAGAAACAGCGCGGGCAAATAGCCGGACAGCTTGCGTCTTTACAGGAACGGTCGAACGCCATAAACGCCATCATGGAAAATATGAGCGAGGGCGCGGCGCTGCTCGACCGCCGCGGAATCATACTTTCCGCGAACAAGAGCGTCCTGCGGATTTTCGGCGTGGACGCGCCCATGGAAGGGAAAAACATCCTTGAGCTTCTCCGCGATATTACGCTTCTGGAATACACGCGCAACGCGCTGACCGGAAGCCGCGGCGAAACGGATATGGAAAGGGCGGGACGGGAGTACCGCGTGTATTTCAGTCCGGTTACGGACAACGGAGCGATTCTGCTGTTCCTTGACGTTACCGAGAAATCAAAGGCGGAAAAACTGCGCCGCGAATTTTCGGCTACTGTTTCCCACGAACTGAAAACGCCGCTCACCAGCATATCCGGTTATGCGGAACTGCTGGACAGCGGCATGGTTCAAGAGGGAGATAAAGCCGCGTTCATCCGCAAGATAAAAGACGAGTCGTGGCGTTTGCTCTCGTTGATCGAAGATATTATGTTGCTGTCCCGCCTGGACGAGGGAGAAAACCGTAGCAGCCCGTTTGCCGCCGTGAACCTCGCCGCCGCCGCGAAGGAGAGCGCGGCGGCGCTGACGCAAAAAGCCTCGGAATTGGGCGTGTCCATAACCGTAAAAGCCGATGACGACGCTGCAAACAGCGAAGACACCATTGTCAACGCGAACCCGTCCATGATGGCGGAACTGTTTTTCAACCTGATAGACAACGCGATAAAGTACAACAAGCCGGGCGGGTCGGTGACGGTCGAAGTTGCGGAAAGCGACGGACTTGTCGCCGCGTCCGTATCGGACACGGGCCTCGGGATTCCCAAAGAAGCGCAAAGCAGGGTGTTCGAGCGGTTTTACCGCGTGGACAAATCGCGCTCCAAAAAAACGGGCGGAACCGGGCTTGGACTTGCGATTGTCAAGCATATAACCGCCGCGCATAACGCGGAAATCACTCTGGACAGCCGCGAAGGTGAAGGGACAAAAATAACGGTTTATTTTAAGCGTCCGTCTGACCGGTCAAAAGACGCCGCCGCCAACAACGCGGGTTAAGCCGTTTGTGAACACGCGAAAGCGCGGCGACGGGAACGGGCAGCTAAGGCTCATTACCATTGCTGCGGGAGAAAACCTTCCGGCGGTTTTATCAAATCCACGGATTCTCCCGCCAGCTCAAGAACAAAAAAGCCGCATGTATGGGCATAGTCCCTTACATCGGGATCAACCACGCCTCCGGCCATCGCCCCCAAACATTTTTTCCTACGATTATCTGAGGCAGTTCCAAAATGTCAAATTTATATAACTCACAACTCACCATCACCGGTCAATTCTTCCCGTATATGCTTTATATTTTCATCCGAGAGAAAAGGATACATGTCCTCAAGCGGCGGCGAAATCATCGATCCATCGGATAGCAGTTTTGCGGACAGTTTCGGTTCAAAGAACTGTTGGGGGTCAAGGACAGCCTCGACCAGGACCGCTCCTTTTACGTTAAGCGCTTCGGCTACTTTTTCTTTAATTTGTGAGATTTTTTCTATTTTTATAAACGGTATCTTATATGCCTTTGCTATCCTCTCCATCTCCGGGAAGCTGATCCCGCTATCCGGGCTTACTCCGCACAGCGGCGGCTTAAACAAATTGGTCTGCGTCTGCTTTATTGAATGATACCCGTTATTGTTAAATACAAATATTTTTATGTTGAGGTTGTTATGCGCGACGGTTTGTAATTCCTGTAGATTCATCTGGATACTCCCGTCTCCTTCAAGGCAGATAACCCGTTCCCCTCTCTTTTCAACTGCGGCTCCGATTGCCGCAGGCAGTCCGTATCCCATTGACGCGCATCCCGAGTTTGTAAACAGCCGCTGCCCTTTTTTTACCACATCTGACTGGAACGTACAAACATACGCGCTTCCGTTTGCCGTTATTATGGTCTCATGCTCTTCAAATTGCGCAAATAGTTCATTGATAAATACGTATGGATTTATGGGAGATTCCTTCCGATAATATTCGGGCAGACATGTAGGGTACCGCTTATTTATGTTCCTGCTCCGCTCGAGCCATGCGCCATGTAGATTGAGCGGTTCGTTTATGTTCACGTTGAGTTGCCTGATGATGTCTTTAACATCAGCGTAAACAGGATAATCAATAGACAGGGTCGGTTTCAACAGTTCACACGGGTCTATATCGACCATAATTTTATAGGCATTCGGCGCAAAGTTTTCCCAGTTAAAACTAACTTGCCGTAGATTAAGCCGGCACCCGAGGATAAAAAGCAAATCGCTGTTTTGCACCACAAAATTTCCTCCGCGATTCCCAACGCTTCCCGCATGTCCGCAGTAGACCGCATGGTCGCACCACAAAATATCCGGCGCGTTTAGCTCCGTTACCACGGGAACATTCAGTTTTTCTATAAGTTCGATAAAATCCTCGTAAGCGCCGGACAACCGTACGCCGGTTCCGGCGAGGACAACCGGTCTCTTTGCGGTTTCAATTCTTTGCAGGATTTCCCGTATTTTATTTTCCGTTACTGCGGAGGGAATTTCCTCCCTGTTTTCATTTTGGTTATAATGCCGGAGTTGTTCCGTTTCAACAACGGCTCCCTGCACGTTGAGCGGCACGTCAAGCCACACCGGACCGGGGCGTCCATGCGTTGCGATGAACAGGCATTTTTCAAGAAGATAACCGATGTCAAGCGGGTTTACTATCATTTCGGCAAACTTGGTCATGGTTTTGACGCAATCGGTGATATTGAACTCTTGATCTCCTAATTGCCGCAACGGAACCCGTGTTGATTTTATCGTTGTTGAATACTTTACCTGCCCGGAAATTACAATCATGGGGATCGAATCAAGATAGCCCCCTAAAACGCCGGTGAGGGCGTTGGTGCCGCCGGGTCCGGTGGTAACGCAGACGGCGGCCAATTTCCCGGACGATCTCGTATACCCTTCTGCGGCTATGGCGCAGGCTTGTTCATGGTGGTTATAGATACAGCGCAATGCGCCGTGATGCCCGAAAGCGTCGTTCAGATGCATCGCCCCTCCGCCGGTTACCGTAAATATATCGGTTATTCCGCGCATTGCCAAAAAATCCGCTATGTAGTCGGTTACACGCTGCTTCATACTAATTCTCCTTTATTCTCTTATGACCGAGCCGGTTTCGACACTCGGTTAGTTTTGAAACTCAAAATTAATTTTCCCAAACAAACGCCTTAGGGTATCAGCGCGTTCACCATCGGACCCCAAGGCCCTTTCTTGCCGTCGTTTTCGATCTGTACGGCAAAATACACGGCTTTCCCGCTATCCCCAAACCCGAATTCGATCACGTCCTTCTTCCGTCTGGTAAAAAAAGACTTGCGTAAATCATCGGGACCGGCAGGGGGCGTTTCCCCGGGAGCTATGACGCCGTACCAGACGCGGTAGCCCTTGTTCGCCTTGTCGTCGGGCTCGCCCGTTACATAGACGATCCTGATCCCCCGCTCGTGGTGCCCCACGAGGAACGTCTCGCCGGTTACCTGCGCCGCGGGCGCTTTTGCGGGGGTGTGGGAATTGTCGCGGGGTTTCAGTCCCAGGCTGCCATGTCCGCGGCGGTGAGCGGCGGCTTGTGAAAATACCGCTTCTTGATGTCCATGTCCCGCGCGGTCGAAAGCCTCCTTGCATTGCGCGGTAGCCACGGGCGTGCGCGTGGCTACGTTTTGCGCCGCGCCCCGGGCGGAAAGGATGACCGCCCGGTTTTTGCCCATAGCCAATTGTCCGGCCCGTGTTCCGGGGAACCAGTTTTTTGTTAATGACATAATTACTCCTCTTGTGCCGCATACGGCGGCGGTTAAAATAAGCATGAACATGAGACGTTCATGGTTGATACTTGGTATGCGCCCGGTATGATTAGACAAGAACGCGGCGTTTCTGCTTAAAAATGAGTTGTTTTTGATTAAGAATGAATCGTTTTTATATACGAACGCGGTATTGTTGTATAAGCGTAAACCGCCCTTGCCTAAAAAAAATATGTTATTACCATACAAGGAATTAGACTTGCGCCGATATGTTTTATACGGTCGCGGCGCAAGGTAATTTCTGTCTAGTACACATAACGGGGGGGGGGGGGGGATTTAGGCATGGTTATAATAATGGTTTTTTGACGTAAAACAAGAGGCAAAGGAAGTACGGCGGCGGTAACGGATGAACTAAACATGCTGGACTAGCATACTATAAAACACGATGTTACGCAAGGGGATAGTAAGGAAGTGTTGGCAAATCAGAGCGGAACCGCGTATAGTTCCGTTACCGGGCGGCGCTGCGGGGAGGCGCGATGCATGACGCTAGATAACCGCCTACGGCGGCGGGGGCGGCGTCTGGACGCTCCACGCATACATGGCAATAGCGAACGCCGAAGACACGTTGAGGCTGCCCTTTGCCCCGTAAGTGGGGATCGACACCCGCGCTCGTGAGGAGTCCGCCACGGCAAGCGCACCGGGGCTTACGCCCAGTTCTTCGGACCCGACAATCATAACGCCGTTTGCGGGAAAGTCAAACGCTTGCGGATCAACGCCGCCTGTTTCCAGCGCGAACACCGGCGTTTGCCGGCTCAACGCTTCCAGCGATTCCAGAGACATGCGTTCCCACGGCACAATGTCTATGCATCCCATAGCCGTTCTTTGCGCCCGCCGGTGAAGCGGATCCGCCGCAAGCGGTGAAAGCAGGATTTTCTCAACGCCGAACGATTCCGCGGTGCGGAACAATGAGCCTATGTTGAACGGGGAGCGTATGTCTTCCAAAAAGACCCGCCTATTCGGAAAAACCCTGCGTTTTGCGCCATTGAGCTTGTTTTCCGGGTCAAGAAAGTCCCAGTCCGCCCGGCTCTGTCCGGTTTCCGCGAGGAGCGCGTGTCTGACGGCGTTTATACCTCTGCGCAAAGCCTCACTGGAACGGTCGCCGCCCCGCGCCTCCGCGAGCCGCGATGCATAATACGCCTCTTGCAACGCCGCGTCAATCGCGGCGGAAACAGCGGGGGCGGTTTCCGCCGAAAATTCGGGGTCCAGCGCCAGGAGTTTTAGCGCGGATGCAATATCATCAAGGGGAATCCCCCATATTCCCGAATTGTGAAACGTCATTTCCGCTTTGCCGAACATTTTTGCTATTTTGCGGAGCCTCTGAGAACGGGGAAGAGACGCCAGTTTACGCGGTGAAATCGGCATACCTAAAACCTTTGCGTGAAAATCAGAATGATTGCTTGATGATGTTTAGAATTTCTTCGGACGTAACTGTCCACGGGGAAAAAGCCACGATGTCAAGGCTACGCACCGATTCGGTTATGGGGATCAGGCGGTCAAGTTGTAGTCCCGCGTCTTGAAGGCGCGGGGAGATGGCGGTTTTTTCAAGCGATGAGCGAATGGACGCCGCAGGCAAAAGAGCGGCTTCCGCGTCCGATAGCCCTTCGGTCTTTTCTCCCATAAGGCTCGCTACTTTTGCGATTTTTTCAGCGCGGCAACTTACCAGCTTGTCAAGAATCACGGGAAGCAACGCGGCGGCGCACAGGGATTTCTCAACGGGGAATCTGTCCGCGATAGCGCGCGCAAGCGTTGAGCCGATGCCCGGCGCGCTTACCGCAGAGCCTATGTTTACCAAGAATCCCGCTTGAGCGTCCAGCTCTTCCGTATTTACCGCGCCATTGACGCGGGAGGAAATAATCTGCGCGAACAGCATGACGGCTTTTTCCAGCACAGAATCGGACAGGATATTCGCTTTTTTAGAACAGTAGGCTTCCACCGCTATGCAAAAGCCGTCAAATGCGGCCGCCGCGCCGGTTTGTCTGGAAAACGCGCCGTCTATGACAACCGCTTTACACGATCCTCCCGGCGCATGAATCAGTCTGATTTCCCTGTTGCGGGGATCCACGACGATAAAGCTGCCGGCAGTCAGGAAAGGGTCTTCTTTTACAGATGGGATCGCAATGTAGGGCAGGGCCGCGGCTGGAATTTTCCCATCTAAAAGTTCAAACACATCGTTCTCATCCGCCGCGATAATTGCCGTTAAACGGGCTATTGTTTGAACGGACGGACTTCCAAAACCAATGATGCCGGAGCAATGCGCCGCATGGGCAAGATGCGCTATGTTTTCCGCTATATCCGCCGTTACCGGCGCTTTGATTTCGTCAAAAAGAATCGTTTGGATGCCTGAGTCCTGAAGAATACCTTTGAGCCGTTCTATGCTGTTGTCATCATTGAGGCTTTTTTCCGAAATTAAAACAAATTGATTACCGTATGTTTTACAAATCGTACCTACGCGATTTATAATATCCATTCCAATGACGATTTCAGGCTCAAGCTTCAATACTGTATCGATCACAGACGCCTCTTTGAAAAAGTCGCGTTACATCAAGACGGCAAGCATTTTTTCTATGGTTGCGTCTAACACCGCATCGCTCAGAAAGGAAGGGTCATCTATCCGCGCCTTGATTTCCGCGACAAGATCAACACGGGAGTCCGGCGCTGAATGTACAATCTCGGTCGCTTGGTACAACTCGCTTTGCTCAAGCGCCTCCTGGGACAGCCTAATGGAATCCGCATCCCGCCCTTTGCTGGTCTGACTGTTGCGATTCGCGCCTTCAAGAAAAACGGGGTTCACATAACCAATTTTATCGATCATCATACAATAACCTCTTTAACTCTATTATCGGCATAAGCAAGATAAGTATTACACTCAGTTTGCGCTATTCACCGTATGCCCTGACACAAAAATTGAAAATTCACCGCGTATATCTGTTCTTTCCCCCAAAACCGCTGAGATTTCCGACGAGGGACCGCGGAGGTACTCTTCATGAACCTTGGTCATTTCCCGTCCGACGCACACGTACCTCTCATGGGCAAGCTCGACAATGTCCGCAAGAAGCTTGTGTATCCTAAAAGGAGATTCGTATAGAACAAAAGCCGCGCCGGTTTCAAGCAACTCTTTAAGCCGCGATTTTCTGCGTCCGTCCTTTGGTGAAAGGAAGCCTTCAAAGACAATGCTTTTATCCGCGCTTCCGGCAATGCTGACAAGGGAGGTAAACGCCGAAGCGCCCGGCAAAGGAACAACCGTATGCCCGGCTGCCGCCGCGTTTCTTACAAGAACCGCGCCCGGATCGCTTATTGCCGGCGTACCGGCGTCGCTACAATACGCAACGGTTTTGCGCTCATCAAGCGCCGCTATCACCTTGCGGGACGCGCTCGCCTCATTTCCGGCCCGGCACGACAACAAACGCGCCCGTATCTCAAAATGGGTAAGGAGTTTTAGAGTCTGCCTCGTATCTTCGCACGCAACAAGATCAACGGTTTTAAGCGTCTCCACGGCGCGGAATGTCATGTCTCCAAGGTTGCCGATGGGCGTTGCAATGATGTAGAGCGTTGCCACCGGTTATTCTGTACCCATATTTTGCACCGTGTAGTTTACCACCACCCACACATCTTCTTTCCGCTGAATGGTGTAGACGTATTGTTTCTTTTCAATGTAGTTCCCTATCTGGAACCACTCCATCACCGTAACGGCGCCCTCATCTTTGCCGTAATTGGTGCGGACAATCTCAAAACGCATGGGAATCATCACGATGTCGTTGTCAACGACATTGTTTTGAAGCTCTTCCCGGTACCGTGCGGTCAATCTTTGCCGTCCCTCTTCAGATTCCGCGAGCCACTGCCGCTTGCGGGTTTCATCACGCTTCACCATCGCCTCAACATCCATATACAAAAAGAACTTTTCCCACTGGCTTTTCTGCCGCGCCGTGAGCATGTAGGCGATCATGTTGTCCGGCGCAAGGTCCTCGCGCGCGAGGATCGCGTTGGTCTCCACGTCCATGGCAACGGGCAGTCCATCGGAGCCGATAATCGACGGCGGACGGATGTTCAGGGGCAGACGGTTTGAGGCGAGCGGACTCAGATGCGCTGCGGACGCCTGCTGAACCGTAGAAGCAAACTGCGGTTTATATAAATCAGGGTAGAGTTTCGCCTGTACAATGAATGTCCCCGCCTCGGAAAGCGCCGCATAATCGCGGACATCTTCCACAAAAGAAAAAGCCTCCCCGGGTTCAATGGAAACATAACGGAAGAAAACCTGTTGGACGGTAGTACGCTTTCGTATGAGATAATCGGTCTGCGGAAGCGGGCGGTTCGTAGCGGTTCTCACATCAAAATCAATGGAAAACGCGCGGTCGTCAGCGAGTTTGAAATAAAACGGCGCCGGACTCTTGTTGGCGATGGTTATCTGTACATACACGGGATCGCTGCTCGCGCCCTGTACATAATAAATTTTTTTATCATAAAAACGTATATTAACATCAATCTGAGGATTCGTCTGTGCAAACGCCATTGTCGCCAACGCAAGAAGAAACGTTGCCAGCGCGTGTTTCTTTGTCATACTCTATCCTTAAACATTTATATAGCTACAAGCTATGGGCTTGCTCCAAAAGCTGACGTCCTAGGGCGCGTTTTGGATCCACTTCACATTATAGTTTCGGCAGGTTTGTATGTCTACATTAATGAAGCTTTTTTTCAAAATCCGCCGTAGGCGGTGTTCTTGCATCATGCGGCGCGAGTCAATGCCGTGTCCCGCCTGTTCCTAATCGCGCCTATTCCGATGGTAACGCATTACCACCGGCGTGGAGAACGCGGAGGACCTACCGGCTTCACGTGGCTGATAGAAAACGTTGAAATCACCGGCCCAACCGGGGCAGCCTTCCTTGATACCGTGGGTCTAGTTTAGCGCTCTACCCCAGGGATTTTTCACTGAACCTCTCGCCGCAGAGCGGCGTGGACTTGTCCGCATTGCAAATTTCATGAGCTTCGTTCATGAGCTTCGGCAAAGATTCGGGTCGAGTGTAAGAAAATGTCTTGTCAATTTTATGTATACCGCCTGATGCCCGCCGCCTCAGGGCAATCACATTAACGGCGCAAAGAGGCGGAGCACATCCTGTACTACCCGCTGAAAAGCGTTGCGGGCGCAGTCTTTTAAGGTGATGAGATGGGAAATCCGCTGAGTCTCCAGAAAATCTTTTTTTATCGCCGCAATGCCGCTGTTTTGATAAATACAGACCCCGCACTCAAAATGCAGATAAAGGCTGCGAAAATCAAGGTTTGTGGTGCCGATGGTCGCTATCTTGTCATCGGAAACGAATGTCTTTGAGTGATTAAATCCGCTTGTGTATTCATACACCTTGACCCCGGCCTGAATGAGCTGCCGGTAATACGACCGCGAAGCAATCGCCACGATTTTCTTGTCCCACCGGTACGGGGTGATGATGCGGACGTCAATACCGCTTTTCGCGGCCAAACGCAGCGCGGAAAGCAGGTTGTCGTCAACCACAAGGTATGGGGTGTTGATATACACATACTCTTTTGCGTTGTTGATGATCTGGATGTATACATGCTCCCCCACGTTTTCATCGTCAATGGGGCTGTCCGCGTAGGGTTGGACGTATCCGTCGGATTCAACGGCGCACGGCGTGTCTTTCCAGGGATAGAACGCGGTGTAATTGTCTTTCGGAAGGAGGGGGTTTATCCGCATCAATTCAAAGTTCCACATTTCAAGGAAAATCATCGTAAGCGACCACGCCGCTTTGCCGTGAAGCATGATTCCTGAATCTTTCCAGTGTCCGAACCGCTCAAATTCGTTGATATACTCGTCGGCGAGGTTGATGCCGCCGGTAAACGCGGTCCGCCCGTCAATTACGATAATTTTCCGGTGGTCGCGGTTGTTCTGATGCGATGACAGAATAGGCGTAAACGGGTTGAAGACGACGCATTTAATGCCTTTTTTTTCTAAATGCTGCTTGTAATTCGGCGGCAGCGATAAGAAACAGCCTAAATCGTCATACATAATTCGTACGTCAAGTCCGGCTTTGGCTTTCTTCTCCAACGAATCAATGATCGGATCCAGCATGGCTCCCTGCCGCATTATAAAAAATTCCAGAAAAATATACCGCTCCGCGGACTCAAGCTCTTTCAGTACGCGCGCAAAGTAACTTTCCCCCGAGTCGAAATATATCGTTTGCGTGCGGTCGTATATGGGAAAGCCCGCGTAATGCTGTAAATACCTGATTTGGGAGAGGCAGTCGCAACCGGCTTCGGCCAGCTCGGAGAACGTATCGCCGCACAAACGGTGAAACGGTTTGCTTTCTTCCCTGTTTTGTATGATGAGTTTTGTCATTCTCTTTGAATTAAACTGGGTGTGAAAAATAATGTATAAAATCCCGCCGAAAATGGGAAACGCCAGGATCAGAAAAACCCATGTTACCTTATACGCCGGTTTTTCCCTTTTATTAACAATGTAGAGGCAGACGGAGAGGCTCAAAAGATGGAGCGTTACGCCCAAATAACGGGAAATCAGATCCGATCCCAGAGTGATGAAAATAATAAACAGAAGCTGAACGAGCAGGAGAAAGATAACAAACACTCTCCTCCTGAAGACTACGCGAACCCATTGTTTCTTTTTTTTATAGGGTTTTTCTCTCTGTCTATTCATCATAGGGCGATCACCGGGGCCACGCTCCCGCGCCTGTCCTTATCACGGCGACTTCATCGCCGCTCACGTCCAGCACCGTTGAGAAAAGACGCGCATGTTCTTCTCCGCTGTCAAAAATGAGATCGAGCCCCGCAATATCTTCCAGTTCCCGCCCGCTGTCAAAAAGCATGGCTTCCGGTTCATCATCTTCTTCCTCCATGGGCGGCGAAAGCATAGTACGCTTTGCGGTTATAGAATACAGCGGCGCTCCAAGCGCCTTGATAAGGGCGATAGGGACGGGGTTGTCCGGGATGCGGATGCCAATCTCCCGCCGGGGAAGATTCAACGCCTTTTCCGTCATAGGCAGCGTTTTCAAGATAAACACGTACGGGCCCGGCGTGAGCCTGTTGATGAGTCTGAACCTGCTGTTGTCAAAGTTGCACAGATCGCTTATCTGGGACAGTTCCGAACAGAGCAGGGTGAACCGCTGTTCGTCCCGTTCCCGTGAAATCGCCCTGAGCTTTTTGATGCCGTCCTTTGATTTATATGAGCAGACTATGCTCCAACTCGTATCGGTCGGCAACGCGACAAGTCCGCCTGAGGAAAGCGCGCCGGCTCCTTTCGATAAGAGACGGTCGTCAATGTTGGTCGGAATAATGTGCGCTATCATACCGTCGCGGCTCTATTGATTGCAGTATGTTAATGGTTCCCATATCAAAATCGTCCTGTTGTTTTCGCATATGAAAGGTAGTATACATTTCTTTTTTCGAATAGACAATAGCGCCGGAGTAAAGGATATACCCCAACAATAGCGGCATACGTTTTTATGCCATGGTATGCTATAATGAACCTCCCCCCGCACTCCGGAAGGAGCGGGGTAAAAAGAGTTTCAGATGCGCAAAAAAGGAGGCTTATGTGCCGGACATCTATAAAAGACCAAGCTGGGACGAGTATTTTATGGAAGTATGCAATGCTATTTCCAAGCGCGCAACCTGCGACCGCGGCAGATCCGGGTGCGTTATCGCAAAAGACCACCAGATTCTGGTAACGGGCTATGTGGGAGCGCCTGCGGGCCTGCCTCACTGCGATGAGGTTGGACACCAGCTTAAACGGATGATACATGAAAACGGCAGCGTTACCACCCACTGCGTACGAACCGTACACGCGGAACAGAACGCCGTCTGCCAAGCTGCCAAGCGGGGCATCGGCATAGAAGGCGCAACGCTGTACTGCCGTATGACGCCGTGCCGTACCTGCGCCATGCTGATCATCAACTGCGGCATCGTACGGGTGGTTTGCCAGCGGCGGTACCACGACGCGGAAGATTCAGAAGCAATGTTTGAAAAAGCAGGCGTCTCGCTTGAATACGTGTTTAATGAGACGCAAGCCTATGACGGGCAATAGGGCGCGGGCATCCAGGGCGTCCCCCGGGCAAAAGCTAAAAACCTCCCAAGAAGGGGAAAATGGACGCGGCTACAGGTAACATCCGTGTACATAAGAGCTTGCATAAATTATTCGTATTTGACTATACTATTTTCATGTTCATAATAAAGAGAGCCGTTGCGGACGGCATATTCGGGACAGAATACGCGCCGTTGATCACCGATCATACTTTAACTGAAAAAAAGAATAGCAACACCCGAATTCCCGCTTTTTTACGCATCTTTTTATTTTTTTATGCAGACAAACCGAAGGCTGCCGTCTGTCCTGCCGCCTCAAAGAAAAGCCCCGGCGCGGAGGGCGCCGCCCCGCCGCCGCATAGGGCCGCTATCGTCAGCGCCAGGCACACCGGCGAGGCCGCTAGTCCCATCGATGAGTTCGCCAGTCCCATTAGCGAGTTCGCCGGACCCGTTGGCGAGTGCGCCAGGCACACCGGCGAGTTCGCCAGTCTCACCAACGAGTGCGCCGGACCCGTCGGCGAGTGCGCCAGGCGCACCGGCGAGGCCGACAGTCTCACCAACGAGTTCGCCGGACCCGTCGGAAGGAAAAAAAGTATGAAAACGAAAACAACAGTAATCGCGGGTTTGTTGCCGGACTATGTAATGGAACCCGCAGCAACCGGAAAACACAGTAATCCGGCTGGGTGGACGCGAATCAAGCGCAAACATGGTATGTATGGAAAGAGGGAGTGATATAGTATGCGGCAATTCATTATAAAGGCGGCGGCTTTTGCGGTAACCGGCATCCTTTTTGCCTGTGCTACAACCGGATCCTACGACGGCAGCTTTTTGAACGACGCGGAAATATCCGCCATGGCCGCCCTGGGCGGGACGGAGGGCGCCCTCACCGGGCCTCTCTACGAGGGGGACGGCGGCAAAGACCTGCGGCTGGCGGTGCTGGCCCCGGAACTGCGGGGCGGGGGATCCGGCGACGAGTGGCTTCCGGTCTATGTGCAGGGCTTCTTGCACAGCAACTTCCGCAAATATTCGGCCATGACCCTTATTGACCGGCAGAACCTGGATCAAATCATCAAGGAACAAAACCTGGCCTCGAAGGGGGACTTCTCCGATGACGACTTTATCAGGATAGGCGGACTGACCAACGCCCGGTACTTCCTTACCGGTACGATGCAGAAGCTGCCCGGCGGGGAATTCGCGGTGAGCCTCTCGATAAGCGACTCGTCCACCGGCGAAAGCAGCGCCGCTTTTATACGGAGCGGGAGCGCGGCGGCGATACAGGACGGGAGCCTTTTGAACGCCGCCGCCGAATCCCTCCTCACCCAGATGGGGGTAACCCTGACGGAGACGGGCCGCCGGACGCTGAGGACGGGGCGGTACATGGCGGCCCGCGCCGAGGCTGGGTACGCCCGGGGCGTGGCCGCCGAGGCCGGCGGCGCGGCGGAGGAGGCCCTGCTCAACTACAGCCAGGCCGTGGCCTTCGACCCCTCCCGGTTTGAAGCCATCACCCGGCTGGGTTCCGTCTCGTCCGAGATAAGCGGGGGTTCCATAAGCGCGGCCATCCTCAACGACCTCCAGGCCCGCGATGCCTGGCTTGAAGCGTTTAAGGAAGCGGCGGCGTTTTTCAACAGCCACCCGCCCTTTGAGATCAGCTACGATCCGAACCTCCTGCAGGTAGGGGAAACGGATTACGCCAAGAGGCAGGCGGATCTTGCCATGCGGATAAGCCTTACGCCCTCCGAGGCGGGCTTTAGCGCCCTGAACGCCCTGATCGAGGGGCTTGAGAAGACGGGTAAACGGGGACGCTGGGGCTTTGCGGGCTGGCCGCTTTTGCCTATCACGCCCCAGAAAACGCCGGAGGCGGCGCTGTTCCCCGGCAAACGTTCCTTCAGCTTTACGGTGGAGGCGGGCCTGGTGAACGAGGCGGGCAAGGTAATCGCCCGTGGGAAAACGACCCTCAAGACCGGTACGTTCAGCTTTAAGGCCGGGGACCCGGCGTTACTCCCGCCGGAAGGCGTTTTCGGCCAAATCAGCTTTCCCGGGGTAAACGCCGCGGACCTGACCCCCACCCTGACGGTGGTGATAGCCGGGGTCAACGGCATGAGCGGACGCGAGATAAGCGAGACCGGCTACATGAG